>NZ_PCOH01000034.1:0-48659 GCF_002976445.1 Bacillus sp. MYb56 | reverse complement strand
CATGTGGAGCTGACGAATACTAATAGATCGAGGACTTAACCATATAATATGAAGCAAATGTTATCTAGTTTTGAAGGAATATACCTTCATAGTTTGGTGATGATGGCAGAGAGGTCACACCCGTTCCCATACCGAACACGGAAGTTAAGCTCTCTAGCGCCGATGGTAGTTGGGACCTTGTCCCTGTGAGAGTAGGACGTCGCCAAGCAAGATAAAAACACAAGTCTTTTGACTTGTGTTTTTTTGTTTTTAAACAGTACATGAAAGAAGTAAATGGAATACATAAGTAATACAAACACGTTGCCCAAGAATAAATCATATTATATAAGAAATTGATGTATATTTTCCAGAAATTTGTTAAGGAATAGAGGTATATAATATGTTTATTTAAAAAGGGAGGAAAGATTATGAAATTACCAAGTGAAATTTGCATCGTTTGTGAGACAAAAAGAGGGGAAGGAATATATGTATATAATAATTTAATATGTTACGAGTGCGAAAGAAATCTGGTGAATACTGAGACAACTGACCCGAAGTATATACATTATTTAAAACAACTGCGAAAATTAGAAGTATCATATTTTTAAATAGGCATTATGCCTATTATTTTTTTTGCCCTAATATCTGTATAATAGATACAGAATGAATAATAAGGAAGAGATATATATGAATCAAAATCGTATGCCTTTATATGAGGCGCTAATGGAATTTAAAGAAAGGCGACTACTATCTTTTCATGTTCCAGGTCATAAGAATGGTTTAAACTTCCCTCAGAAAGCTTCAGGGGGGTTTAAGGACATATTATCAATTGATGTAACAGAGTTAACAGGATTAGATGATTTACATAGCCCGTTTGAATGTATAGATGAAGCACAGCAATTATTAGCTGAAGTATATGGCGTGCACAAAAGTTATTTTTTAATTAATGGTTCAACAGTTGGAAATTTAGCAATGATTTTGTCTTGCTGCGGCGAACATGATATTGTCCTCGTACAAAGAAATTGTCATAAATCGATCATTAATGGTTTGAAATTAGCAGGGGCTAATCCGGTCTTTTTAAATCCATGGATTGATGAAGTACATAACGTACCAGTAGGTGTTCATGATGAAATTATTAAGGAGGCAATTACAAAGTATCCAAATGCAAAAGCACTTATTTTAACACATCCTAATTACTATGGTATGGGAATTGATTTAGAGGCAAGTATCGCTTACGCACATGCACATAAAATTCCTGTTCTAGTAGATGAAGCCCATGGGGCGCATTTTTGTATAGGGGACCCCTTCCCGAAGTCAGCATTAGTTTATGGTGCGGATATTGTGGTTCATTCCGCACATAAAACATTACCTGCGATGACAATGGGATCTTATTTACATATAAATAGCCGTTTGGTGAGCGAAGAAAAAGTTTCCTCCTATTTAAGTATGCTACAATCTAGTAGCCCATCGTATCCAATTATGGCTTCTCTTGATATAGCACGTTTTGCAATAGCAGTTATAAAGGAAGAGGGTCATGATGAAATCGTTGAGTTTTTACGCCGATTTAAAGAAGGATTGCGATCTATCCCACAAATAGCCATTTTGCAATATCCATCGCAAGATGAATTAAAAGTTACGGTGCAAACTCGCTGTCAGTTATCGGGGTATGAATTACAGTCTGTATTTGAAAAAGTCGGTATATATACGGAAATGGCAGATCCATATAACGTCCTATTTATATTACCGTTACAAGTAAATGAGGGGTATATGAAAGCTATAGAGATCATTCGATTAGCTATGCAGCAATATAAGGTAAAAGACAAGACAGTATCAATTCGTTATACTTATAAAGGGGAGATTTCCCCTTTACCGTATACGTATAAACAATTAGAGAGATACGAAACGAAGTTAGTATCTATAGAAGAAGCCGTTGGTATGATAGCTGCAGAAATGGTGATTCCGTATCCACCTGGAATTCCATTGATCATGTATGGAGAGAGAATTACTCAAGAACATACAAAGCAAATTACTCATTTAGAGAAAACAGGGGCTCGTTTTCAAGGTAGTACGAAATATATGAACGTGTATGATATAGAAAGTAGGTTTTAGGATGAAGGGATTATTTGTAACAATTGAAGGGCCAGAAGGTTCGGGTAAAACAACATTAATTAAAAGTTTATTACCATATTTTGAGCAAAAGGAACAAAAGGTAATGGCGACCAGAGAACCGGGTGGTATTGCAATTTCTGAAGATATTAGAACAATTTTACATAAACAAGAGTATACGATGATGGAAGCACGTACAGAGGCGCTCTTATATGCTGCTGCACGTAGACAACATTTAGTGGAAAAAGTTATGCCAGCACTTGAGGAAAACTATCTTGTACTATGTGATCGTTTTATAGATAGCTCTTTAGCATATCAAGGATATGCAAGAGGCTTAGGTATGGATAAAGTATTTGAAATTAATCGTTTCGCAACGGAAGATTGTATGCCTAGTTTAACAATCTATTTAGATATTGAGCCAGAGGTAGGTTTAGCACGAATTGGAAAAGATGCAGGACGTGAAGTAAATCGACTAGATATGGAAGATATCTCTTTCCATAAACGTGTGCGTGAAGGGTATTTACAAGTTGTAGAGCGTTTCTCTAATCGCATTGTATTAGTAAATGCTGATCAACCAATGAAAAAACTTATAGAAGAAGTTGTTCAGATTATAGAAGATAAATTGTTATAATAGAAGGAAAGAATGAAATAAGTGAGGTATGCAGTATGATAAATACGTGGGAGCAGCTTTCTGCTATACAGCCCATCGGTGTCAAAATGTTGATGAATAGCATTGCAAAAGAGCGTATATCCCACGCTTACTTGTTAGAGGGAGGGAAAGGGACTGGGAAGTTCGCCACAGCAATTCAAATGGCAAAAAGTTTTCTCTGTTCACAAAGAAATGGTGTAGAGCCTTGTCATGTATGTACGAATTGTCGCCGAATTGATTCAGGTAACTACCCAAACTTACATATTGTAAAACCAGATGGATTATCTATTAAAAAACAGCAAATTCATGATTTACAAGAAGAGTTTTCAAAAACAGGATTAGAAGCAAATAAAAAAGTATATATTATTGAGCATGCAGATCGTATGACAGCAAATGCAGCGAATACGCTCTTAAAGTTTTTAGAAGAACCAAGTAGTGATACAACAGCTATTTTACTTACTGAACAAAGTCATCAGATTTTAAATACAATCTTATCTCGTTGTCAAGTTGTTACGTTTAGGCCGTTGCCTACAGAATCTTTAATTAAGAGGTTAGAGGAAGAAGGTATTACAGTTTCTTTATCTACACTTGCTGCGCAGCTTACAAATAGTTTTGAAGAAGCTTTATTAATGTGTAATGATGAATGGTTTGCACAAGCGAGAGCTTTAGTGATAAAATTATGTGAAGCGCTCGAAAAAGATAAGGCCTCTATTTTTTTTGTACAAGAAAAATGGGGGAAGCACTTTGGAGAGAAAGAACAATTACAGCAAGGCTTAGATATGTTACTCCTTATTTATAAGGATTTATTATATGTTCAACTTGGAGAAGAAGATCGTCTTGTTTTTCATGAGCAGAAAGAGATGTTTGAATCTTTTTCTTATGCTCAGAAGCGCATTGTATCAGCTCTCTTTAATATATTAGAGGCAAAAAATAGAATCAACGCTAATGTAAATGCGCAGCTTGTGTTCGAACAGTTAGTGTTGCGGTTGCAGGAGGGATGACCGTTTTGTATGATGTAGTAGGTGTTCGCTTTAAGAAGGCCGGAAAGGTATATTACTTTGATCCAAATCAGTTCGATATCTCAGAAAATGAGTTTGTAATTGTAGAAACGGTAAGAGGTATTGAGTACGGAAAAGTAGTTATTACCAAAAAGCAAGTTGATGAAAATGACGTTGTATTACCGCTAAAAAAAGTTATTCGTATTGCAAATGAAAATGATCGTACCATTGTTGAAGAGAATAGGCATGCTGCGAAAGAAGCATATCAAGTTTGTCAACAAAAGGTAGGAGAACATAATCTTGATATGAAGCTTGTAGATGTAGAGTATACGTTCGATCGTAATAAGATTATTTTTTACTTTACTGCGGATGGTCGGATTGATTTCCGGGAACTAGTGAAAGACTTAGCGGCAATTTTTAGGACAAGAATTGAGCTGAGACAGATCGGCGTTCGTGACGAAGCAAAAATGCTTGGTGGTATTGGTCCATGTGGTCGTATGCTTTGTTGTTCTACTTTTTTAGGAGATTTTGAACCTGTATCCATTAAAATGGCAAAGGATCAAAATTTATCATTAAATCCTGCAAAAATCTCTGGTTTATGTGGTCGCTTAATGTGTTGCTTAAAATATGAGAATGATGAATATGAGGCAGCAAAGGAACAACTTCCTGATTTAGATCAACGTATACAAACACCGCACGGTACTGGCCGTGTTATCGGATTAAATATTTTAGAAAGATTAATTCAAGTGGAACTAGTAGACAAGGAACGGATAGTAGAATATACGTTAGATGAATTAATGAATAAAGGGGTCGTTTCGAGTCAAACCACAGATTAATGAGGTGGGTGCTTGTGGAGAAAAAGGATATTTTTGCATCGGTTTCTAGTATGGAAGAGCAAATTGGACATTTATACAAACAGTTGGGAGAATTAAAACAACATCTTGCAGAATTATTGGAAGAAAACCAACATATAAAAATGGAAAATGAAAATTTGCGACATCGTTTTGAAGAAGTGCAGAACAAGGAAAAGCAAAAAACTCAAAAACGCAAAGAAATGAAGGCGAAGACAGATATTGGTGAAGGCTACGATAATCTAGCGAGACTATATCAAGAAGGTTTTCATATTTGCAATCTACATTATGGAAGTGTACGTAAAGAGGGAGATTGTTTATTCTGTCTGTCATTTTTAAATAAAAAGTGAGATTACCTTTCCAATATAATTGGAAAGGTAATTTTTTATACATGAGAGTAGAATGAAATTTATTTTTACATTAATAGAAGATGAAATAGGGTAGGTTAAGTGTAAGAAAGGGAGCAATATATGAATTTATATGAAGATGAGCGTTTAGATTACTTATTAGCGCAAGATATGAAGATTGTACAAAGTCCATCAGTATTTAATTTTTCTTTGGATGCTGTTTTACTTGCAGATTTTGCTTGGGTGCCAATTCAAAAAGGTAATTTACTTGATTTGTGTACAGGTAACGCAGTTATCCCTCTTTTATTAAGTACAAGGACAAAAGGGAAAATTACAGGTGTAGAAATTCAAGAGCGCTTATATGATATGGGAATAAGAAGCGTTCAATACAATAATTTAGCAGAAAGAATTCATTTAATCCATGGAGATTTGAAAGATATGCCGGAGAAACTTGGACGTCATCAATATGATGTTGTAACATGTAATCCTCCTTATTTTCAAACACCACAAACTTCTGAGAAGAATATGAATGAACATTTAGCGATAGCTCGTCATGAAATTATGTGCACACTAGAAGATGTTGTATACGCAAGTAGCCAGCTAGTGAAACAGGGTGGGAAAGTAGCATTTGTACATCGTCCAGGTCGTTTGCTCGACATCGTCACATTAATGCGTAAATACAAAATTGAACCGAAACGTGTGCGATTTGTTTATCCTAAGGCTGGTAAAGAAGCGAATACATTGTTAATTGAAGGAATTAAGGATGGGAATGCTGATTTAAAAATCTTACCACCTCTTTTTGTATATGAAGAAAACAATGAATATACAAAGGAGCTTCGTTCAATTTTATATGGAGAAGAATAAGCATTGTTTTTATGTGGTGGAGTGTTCTGATGGAAGTTATTATGCTGGATACACGAATCATATAGAAAAACGGATTCAGACCCATAATAGTGGAAAAGGTGCTAGATATACACGCGCTAGACTTCCAGTTGTTTTAAAATATGTAGAGGATCACGAGGATAAACGAACGGCTATGCAAGCTGAGTATCACTTTAAGCAGTTAACGAGGAAAAAAAAAGAAGAATATATGCAAAAAGGAGAACGCTATGTGGCAGCAAAAAAGCTTTCAGCAAAATGAAAAGGGAGTTTTATATTTAGTACCGACTCCAATCGGAAATTTAGAGGATATGACATTTCGTGCAATCCGAATTTTAAAAGAGGCAGACATTATTGCAGCGGAAGATACAAGGCAAACGAAGAAACTTTGTAATTACTTTGAAATTGAAACACCAGTTATGAGTTATCATGAGCATAATAAAGGAGTAAGTGGACGGAAAATTTTAGATAAGTTAGAAGAAGGTAAGACTGTAGCCATTGTGAGCGATGCTGGTATGCCATGTATTTCAGATCCTGGTTATGATATCGTTGTAGAGGCTGTAGCAGAACAATATCATGTTATCCCGCTTCCTGGGGCAAATGCAGCCCTTACAGCATTGATTGCATCAGGACTTGAGACAAAACATTTTTATTTCTATGGTTTCCTGCAAAGAAATAAAAAGGGACGTAAGCTTGAATTAGAAAAACTACGCTATATTCCAACTACAATGATGTTTTATGAGGCGCCACATCGTTTAGATGATACTTTAATCTCTATGCAAGAAGTATTAGGAAATAGGGAAATCGTATTATGTCGTGAGCTAACGAAAAAATTTGAAGAGTTTATTCGTGGAACAATTGAAGAAGCGATTGAGTGGACGAAGCAAAATGAAGTTCGTGGTGAGTTTTGTATTTTAGTAGCAGGTTCAACAGAAGAACCTACTCCAGAAGAACAATGGTGGGAAGCTATTTCAGTATATAATCATATTGAACATTATATAAATGAAAAAGGTATGAATTCAAAAGAAGCGATAAAAACAGTCGCTAAAGATCGAGATTTGTCGAAACGAGACGTATATCAAATCTATCATGTGGATAAAAAATAAGCTTCTCATAATTGAGAAGCTTATTTTGCTGTTTCGATATAATCTTGAAGTTCGTTTAAGACTTGTTCAGCGCCTTCTTTACTTAAGATAATTTTACCTTCAGCTAAAGATAGGTTACCATCAGATACTTCACCAGTTACTTGGCAAGTCATGTTTGGTTTATATTTCTTTAAGATGATTTTTTCATCATCAACGTAGATTTCAAGAGCATCCTTTTCTGCAATACCTAAAGTACGGCGTAATTCGATTGGAATTACTACACGACCTAATTCATCAACTTTACGAACGATACCAGTAGATTTCATAATTCTTTTCCTCCTAAATAAATAGTTTATAAGTTTCGAGTCTATTTTTTTGATTCGTCATTTTTCGACAAAATACCCTATGGACATATGATACCAATCATTTACATTTCCGTCAATTATTAAATTCTATATTTTTAAAAAAGATTTATAGATTTTTATACTTCTTATATATGATAGAATGTAAGTCATTTCTACAATTGTTTTGTATTATTTTTTTGTAATGTTTATACTTTTCGGGAAATATATTGTATATTTTTTTTGAATATGAGTAATAGATGATAAAGATATCGAGCATTAACTCGTTTTTATCCCGCATTAACGAGCAGTAAGACTCCCACTTTAAAATTTAGCCGGAGCAAAGAAGTTAAGTGGGAGTCGGGCTGCTCGTAAAAGCCCGATTGGTGTGGGCTAATAATCCATGGGGGATGAACCCTCCCCACGGATTAAAGTTTCACTTTATATATGAGTTTTTGATATACTGTTTATAAATACATATGAGGTTATTCGGGAGGTCCAAAACGATGAAAGAGGAAAATAAGTCCTTTTATATTACTACCCCAATTTATTATCCAAGTGGAAAGTTACACATTGGACATGCTTATACGACAGTAGCAGGAGATGCGATGGCACGATATAAGCGTATGCAAGGATACAATGTTCATTATTTAACAGGAACTGATGAGCATGGACAGAAGATCCAAAAGAAAGCAGAAGAACTAAATGTTACACCACAGGCATATGTGGATAACATTGTATCAGGGATTAAAGAACTTTGGGAGAAGATGGATATCTCTTATGATGATTTTATTCGTACAACTGAAGATCGTCATAAAGATGTTGTTGAGAAAATCTTCAAGCAGCTAGTAGATCAAGGCGATATTTATCTTGATGAATATGAAGGTTGGTATTCTGTACAAGATGAAACATTCTATACAGCGCATCAATTAGTAGATCCAATTATGGAAGGTGACAAAGTAGTTGGTGGAAAAAGCCCAGATAGTGGTCACGCTGTAGAACTTGTTCGCGAAGAGTCTTATTTCTTTAGAATGGGTAAATATGTAGACCGACTATTAAAGTTCTATGAAGATAACCCACATTTCATTCAGCCGGAGTCCCGTAAAAATGAAATGATTAATAACTTCATTAAACCAGGATTAGAAGATTTAGCTGTTTCTCGTACTTCATTTGACTGGGGAGTTCGTGTTCCAGGTAACCCAAAACACGTTATTTACGTATGGGTAGATGCGTTGTCTAATTACATTACTGCATTAGGATATGGAACAGAAAATGAAGAGAAGTATAAAAAATTCTGGCCAGCAGATGTCCATTTAGTTGGGAAAGAAATCGTTCGTTTCCACACAATTTATTGGCCAATTATTTTAATGGCTTTAGATTTACCACTTCCGAAGAAAGTCTTTGCTCATGGCTGGATTTTAATGAAGGATGGAAAAATGAGTAAGTCAAAAGGAAACGTAGTAGATCCAGTTACACTAATTGATCGTTACGGATTAGATGCATTGCGTTACTACTTACTTCGCGAAGTTCCATTTGGATCTGATGGAGTATTCACACCAGAAGGATTTGTTGAACGAATCAACTTTGATTTAGCGAATGATTTAGGTAACTTATTAAATCGTACAGTAGCTATGATTGATAAATACTTTAACGGAGAAATCCCTGCATTTAAAGCAAATGTAACTGAGTTCGATGAAACGTTAGTGACATTTGCCAAAGATACATTGAAAAAAGTAGAAGAGGCAATGGAGAATATGGAATTCTCTGTAGCGCTAAGTTCCATTTGGCAATTAGTTAGCCGTACGAACAAATATATTGATGAAACGCAGCCGTGGGTATTAGCGAAGGATGAGAATGATCGCGAAAAACTTGCGTCTGTAATGGCCCACTTAGCTGAGGTACTTCGTCAAACAGGTATTATGCTTATGCCATTCCTAACAGTAGCACCAAGTAAGATGTTTGCTCAACTTGGACTTACTGAAGAGGCGCATAAATCTTGGGAAAGCCTATCTACAATTGGATGTATTCCAGCTGGAACAAGAGTAGAAAAAGGAAACCCAATCTTCCCTCGTTTGGAAATGGAAGTAGAAGTGGGGTATATTAAAGAACAAATGCAAGGTTCTGCTCCTAAAGTAGAAGAGAAAAAAGCAGAAGAACCAAAGGCAGAAGAAATTACAATTGATGATTTCTTTAAAGTAGAATTACGAGTAGCTGAAGTAATATCCGCTGAACCTGTGAAAAAAGCAGATAAGTTGTTAAAAATTCAGCTTGATTTAGGTACAGAGAAGCGCCAAGTGGTTTCTGGGATTGCTAAATTCTATTCCCCAGAAGAACTAAAAGGTAAAAAGGTTATTTGTGTAACGAATTTAAAACCTGTAAAATTACGTGGTGAATTATCACAAGGTATGATTTTAGCAGGTGAAGAGAATGGCGTATTGTCATTAGCATCAATTGACCAGAATTTACCAAGTGGTACAAAAATCAAGTAATTGAGACAAGAAAAGAGATGTTTCACGTGTAACATTGGTGAAGCGTCTTTTTTCTTTTTACATTCCATTTTTTGCATTAAAATTGAAGTATTGTTATCGTTAAGTTAGAAAGAGTGTAGTTTTTCTATGAGAGAATTGATTTCAATATAAAAGGAGTTATTTATTATGTTGTTTGATACACATTCACATTTAAATGCAGAGCAATTTGAAGAAGATTTGCAAGAAGTTATCGCGAGAATGAAAGAAGCGGGAGTTACATATACAGTTGTTGTTGGATTTGATGAAGTAACGATAAAGAAAGCAATTGAATTAGCAGAGGCTTATGATTTTATTTACGCTGCAGTTGGATGGCATCCTGTTGATGCAATCGATATGAAAGAAGAACATTTAGCTTGGTTAGAAGAATTAGCGGCTCATCCTAAAGTAGTTGCAATTGGGGAAATGGGATTAGATTATCACTGGGATAAGTCTCCAAAAGAAATACAGAAGGAAGTATTCCGTAAACAAATTGCATTAGCGAAAAAGGTGAAATTACCGATTATTATACATAACCGCGATGCAACTCAAGATATTGTTGATATCCTAGAGGAAGAGAATGCAGCTGAAGTAGGGGGCATTATGCATTGCTTTAGCGGTAGTGTAGAAGTAGCGCAGCGATGTGTCGATATGAACTTTTTAATTTCATTAGGTGGGCCAGTAACATTTAAAAATGCCAAGAAACCGAAAGAAGTTGCTATGGAGATTCCGTTAGAAAAATTATTGATAGAGACAGATTGCCCGTATTTAACACCACACCCATTTCGAGGGAAACGAAATGAACCTAGTTATGTAAAACTGGTAGCAGAAGAAATTGCGAATTTAAAAGGAATTTCTTATGACGAAGTAGCAGAAGTAACAACAAAGAATGCCAAATCCTTATTTGGTGTTGAATAAAAAAGAATGGGGAGTCCCATTCTTTTTTTGTTTTTTGAGAAGAGAGATAGTAGAAGTGATAAGAACCCACTATTTACTCATAACATAAGTGTAGAAATATTGCGGATAAATTAAGATGGAGATAGAAGTGTTACAATAAGGATAGTGAACAAAGATTTTTCTCTTCTACTTTTTAAAATGTACGATTGGGAAAATAATAATGGAAAAGTCGTCATTTTTTTGTTTTACTAAGTAGAGATGAAAAGAGTGTGGAGGCAAGCATGAAAATTAAAGAGATTATCGTTGTAGAAGGTAAAGATGATACAGTTGCGATTAAACGTGCTGTTGATGCGGATACAATCGAAACGAACGGTTCAGCAATCGGTGATCACGTTATTGAGCAAGTTAAATTAGCGCAGCAAAAACGAGGCGTTATTATTTTCACAGATCCGGATTATCCTGGAGAGCGTATTCGAAAAATTATTTCTGACAAGGTTCCTGGATGTAAGCATGCTTTTTTAACGAAGGAAGAAGCACTTGCTAAAAGGAAAAAAGGTGTTGGAATCGAACATGCTTCTAATGAGTCGATTCGCCGTGCTTTAGAGAATATACATGAAGAAATGGAAGCTTACACAAGTGAAATTAGTTGGAGTGATCTAGTCGATGCGGGCTTAGTGGGCGGAGAAATGGCAAAGAGTCGCAGAGAAAGAGTGGGTAAGCTATTAAAGATTGGTTATACAAACGCAAAACAGTTACATAAACGTTTACAAATGTTTCAGGTTTCAAAGGAATCATTTGCAGAAGCTTATAAGCAAGTAATACAGGAGGAAAAAAAATGAAGGATATCGCAACACCAAATCGTACGAAAGACATTGTTGAAAAGTATGGATTTTCATTCAAAAAAAGTTTAGGACAAAATTTTTTAATTGATACGAATGTATTAAATCGTATCGTTGATCACGCAGAAATCGGTTCAGAAAGTGGCGCAATTGAAATTGGACCAGGTATCGGTGCGTTAACAGAGCAATTGGCGAAGCGTGCTAAAAAAGTAGTGGCTTTTGAAATTGATCAGAGATTATTACCAATTTTAGACGAGACGTTAGCTCCATATAGCAACGTTACAGTTATAAATAAAGATGTACTAAAAGCAGATGTACATGAAGTGTTTAGTGAGCAATTTGAAGAAGGACAAGATGTAATGGTAGTAGCTAACTTACCATACTATATTACAACGCCAATTTTATTTAAATTGCTTGAAGAAAAATTACCGGTTCGTGGATTTGTTGTTATGATGCAAAAAGAAGTTGGGGATCGTTTAGCTGCTAAACCAGGAACGAAAGAGTATGGTTCTTTATCAATTGCCATTCAGTATTATACAGAGGTAGAAACAGTTATGACTGTACCGCGTACAGTGTTTGTGCCACAACCAAATGTTGATTCTGCGATTATCCGTCTTCTAAAGCGTCCTAAACCAGTTGTAGAAGTGACAGATGAAACTTTCTTCTTTGAAGTAGTACGAGCGAGTTTCGCACAGCGTCGTAAAACTTTAATGAATAATTTATCAAATAATTTAAATGGTTTCCCGAAAGATAAAGAGCTGTTGGATCGAATTTTGACAGAAGTAGGAATTGATCCGAAGCGAAGAGGCGAAACGCTATCTATCGAAGAGTTTGCAACATTAAGTAATGCATTAATTCTTCATAAATTGTCATAAGAATATGAAAGGGACAGTTCAACTTGAGCTGTCCCTTTTGTCACCTTTCCTTTCCTAAATTCATACTTTAAAAACAGGTAAGATGGCCTAACGAGTTTGGAGTTTGGAGGTAGGAGAATGGATTTACATGTTGGAGAATTAGTTGAACGATATTCTCATAATAGGGATATTCTTTTTCGTATTATAGAAATAAAAGGCGATATGGCAATATTATTTGGAGAGGAAATTAGACTTGTGGCGGATGCACCACTTGCAGATTTAGTTAGTATAGATCAACGAGAACATAAAAATAGAGTGAAGCGTGAAAAAGAAACGATGGAGCGTACTTACCGGTTGTTTCAGCAAGATTACGTGTTGATGAAACAAAGACATGAACATAATTCAACTGGTGGATATACAAGTGAAGTGAATTATTTTCAAATGCCAGGACGTGTATTGCATATAGATGGAGATCCTTTATATTTGCGCAAGTGCTTAGATTTATATAATAAAATAGGCGTTCCTGTTCAAGGTATTCATTGTAAGGAAACGGAGATGCATGAAAAGGTAGTAGACTTAATAGATCATTTTCGCCCAGACATTTTAGTTATTACAGGACATGATGCATATACAAAGTCAAAAGGAGTTATGGGAGATTTAGCAGCATATAGACATTCTAGACATTTTGTACAGGCCGTTCGAGAAGTGCGGAAAAAGTATCCATCGTTAGATCAACTCGTTATTTTTGCTGGGGCTTGTCAATCACACTTTGAGGCGTTGATTCGGGCAGGTGCTAATTTTGCTAGTTCACCGTCTAGAATTAATATTCATGCTCTAGATCCTGTATATGTAGTTGGCAAAATTAGTTTCACTTCATTTATGGAAAGAGTAAATGTATGGGACGTTGTGCGTAATACAATTACTGGCGAAAAGGGACTAGGCGGAATTGAAACAAGAGGGATTTTACGAACAGGATTGCCCTTTCAACATTATGACGAATGAGCAAGGTACATACGTATCTTGCTTTTTTATGTGGAAATGATTTAAATGAGTCTGGATAAAAAGCGGCAAGAACGTGCAGACTATACAATGATACTTTTAGAATATAGTATTTCTTCTATCTATTTGAACGCATGATGCTTTTATAATGATATTGTCTGTGAATTGCGGTTAATAATTGGGATAGATATATCGTGTTTTAAGTGTTCAATCTAAATTACAGCGAGGTGTAGCAAAGTATATGTCAAAACGTTTAGATGAAATTAAAAGCGAATTAGATCACCATCTTGGACAGCGACTTATGTTAAAGGCAAATAGTGGGAGAAGAAAAACTGTGGAGCAATCAGGTGTACTTGCAGAAACGTATCGTTCTGTGTTTGTTGTACAATTAGACCAGCAAGAAGATGCATTGCAACGTGTATCTTATAGTTATGCAGATGTTTTAACAGAGACAGTAGAGCTAACATTTTACGATGAATCTCAAAATGAAGTATTTTATAATTAATGTATTTTTTGTTACATATATTCCCATAAATGAAAAGCTATATTATTTTGCATACTAATTATACCGTAGCAAAATAAGGAGGGACTCTGCATTGAGTAGACGAAGAGGAGTCATGTCAAATCAATTTAAAGAAGAGCTTGCAAAAGAGCTTGGATTTTATGATGTTGTTCAGAAAGAAGGATGGGGCGGAATTCGTGCGAAAGATGCTGGTAATATGGTGAAACGTGCTATAGAAATTGCAGAACAGCAATTAATGAAACGAAACCAGTAGTTGTAAGATACTTTCTATGCTACGGTAGCCGAGGAGAGATTCCTCGGCTTTTTGCACGCTAAAAGGTGCCATCATTTGACATAAGTAGTTTCATTCTGAATGCTTTTCGATATAATTAGGGAAGTGTCATCGTCTTACTATAAATTTATGGTAAAATAAACGATAAAAGATTGAGTACATAGAGTGGGTGAATAGATTGAAGCTACTAGTGAAAGCACCAGCAAAGATTAATCTGTCGTTAGATGTACTGGGAAAAAGACAAGATGGATATCATGAAGTGAAAATGATTATGACAACAATCGACTTGGCAGATCGTTTAGAGCTAACGGAATTAGCAGAAGACCGTATTGAAATTTTGTCTCATAATCGGTATGTCCCAGACGACCAACGCAATTTAGCTTATCAAGCAGCGAAATTATTAAAAGTGAAGTTTAATGTAAAAAAAGGTGTGTCTATTACTATTGAAAAAACGATTCCAGTAGCCGCTGGATTAGCAGGTGGAAGTAGTGATGCAGCAGCGACATTACGTGGCCTTAATAAGTTATGGAATTTAGGGCTAACAATCGATGAATTAGCAAAGCTTGGCGCAGAAATTGGATCAGATGTATCGTTCTGTGTATATGGTGGAACTGCTATTGCCACTGGAAGAGGAGAAGAAATTGAACATATAAAGACTCCGCCTTCTTGTTGGGTTGTTTTAGCAAAGCCCCACATTGGTGTATCTACTGCTGACGTGTACGGAAATTTAAAATTAAATCGTGTTACTCATCCAAATGTAGATAAAATGGTTGAAGTCATTAACCATGGCGATTATAAAGGAATTTGTGATACTGTTGGTAACGTTTTAGAAGATGTGACGTTTGCGATGCATCCCGAGGTTGCACGTATTAAATCACAGATGAAACGCTTTGGAGCAGATGCCGTATTAATGAGTGGAAGTGGCCCAACTGTATTTGGTCTTGTACACCATGATTCGCGAATGCACCGCATATATAACGGGTTAAAAGGATTTTGCGAGCAAGTATATGCAGTGCGTTTATTAGGAGAGCGAGAAACGCTTGAATAAAGACGTATAATACGTTATGATTTGTTTAGAATATTCGTGATTTGAGGTGAGAGTATGAAAATTAGACGAAGTACAAGATTGGTCGATCTGACGTATTACTTGTTACAAAATCCTCGTCAGCTAGTTTCTCTCACTTTTTTTGCTGAAAGGTATCAATCGGCTAAATCTTCCATTAGTGAAGATTTAGTTATTATTAAGCAAACGTTTGAACAACAAGGTGTCGGCACATTGCAAACGGTACCAGGAGCAGCAGGAGGAGTGAAATATATTCCTTATATAAGTGAAGAAGAGGCAAATCTGATTATTAACGAGCTTTGTAGCTTATTTGAAAACCCAGACCGTATTTTGCCTGGCGGTTACTTATATATGACGGATCTTTTAAGTAATCCTCGCCAGATTAATGGCGCAGGTCGTTTATTTGCTTCTGTTTTTGCTAGGCAACCAATTGATGCGGTTATGACGGTAGCGACAAAAGGAATTCCGCTTGCTTATGCAGTAGCGAACTACTTAGATGTACCGGTAGTAATTGCGAGAAAAGATAATAAGGTAACAGAAGGACCCACTGTTAGTATTAACTATGTATCAGGTTCCTCTAAGCGAATCCAAACGATGACTTTAGCAAAGCGTAGCCTTCCAGAAGGGTCCAATGTTTTAATTATTGATGACTTTATGAAAGCTGGCGGAACCATTCAAGGTATGATGAGCATGCTAGAAGAGTTTAAAGCTAATGTTGTTGGGATTGGCGTATTAGTAGAGTCTACGGATATTGAAGAAAGACTTATTAATAACTTTGTATCATTAATTCGTCTGTCAGAAGTTGATGTGAAAGAAAAAGCGATTCAAGTGGAAAAGGGGAATTATGCACTTGCACCATTTGATAAAGGGCTTGTAGAGGCTGAGTAAAAAGGTAAAGCAGATAGCTTTACCTTTTTTTATTCCTATTTATAAATTACAAAATAGATGGACAAACTGCCTTTGGTACACTATTTTTAAAGAGTAAAAATAAATAATAAAAGGGTGAAAAGTATGAAAGTTGTTCAAACAAGCAAAGCACCACAGGCAATCGGACCATATTCACAAGGGATTATTGTAAATAATATGTTCTATAGTTCAGGACAAATTCCGTTAACGGCAAGTGGAGAACTTGTAACAGGAGATGTAACAGTACAAACAGAGCAAGTATTTGAAAATTTACAAGCGGTATTAGCAGAAGCAGGTGCTTCATTTGATACAGTGGTAAAAACAACAGTATTCTTGAAGGATATGGATGATTTTAATGCTGTTAATGAAGTATACGGTTCTTATTTCTCTACTCATAAACCAGCGCGTTCTTGTGTACAAGTAGCAAAATTACCGAAAGATGTTTCTGTTGAAATCGAAGTAATTGCCCTAGTTAAGTAACTCTTTGTAAGTGATAACCTCTACTAATCCTTATATTCAACTACAATAAAAATTTTTATCTTAAAAATTTTTAAAAAATTAAAGGGAAAATAGAAATTTTGTGGAATTTATACAAATATATCGCTTATTTAGAAAAGGGTGGTGAACACAAGATGGAAGTGACTGACGTAAGATTACGCCGCGTAAACACAGAAGGCCGCATGAGAGCAATTGCCTCTATTACTCTAGACCATGAATTTGTTGTTCATGATATTCGTGTAATTGATGGTAATAATGGATTATTTGTAGCAATGCCAAGTAAACGTACTCCAGATGGAGAATTCCGTGACATTGCACATCCAATTAATTCTAATACACGCTCTAAAATTCAAGATGCGGTTTTAACAGAGTATCATCGTTTAGGCGAGTTAGAAGAGGTTGAGTTTGAAGAAGCAGGCGCTTCGTAAAATTCGAATGAAAAGGGCTTTTGAAAGAAAGTCTTATAATTTTGTAGCAAACTCCTGTAAGCATTTACAGGAGTTTGTTTTTTTTTTTGAATAATACACGTTTCTAATTATAAAAATTCATATTTTGAAAAAATAAAGATGAAAAACTTCTAATTTTTTCAAAATCATTTAAAATAGTATAGCTTATTCCTTAAAAAAGATACTAAAGAGTAAAACATCTTATAAGAATTATGGTAAAATTTAATAGTTATAATGTGTTTCTTGAAATATATGATGATTTAGGATAATATCGTTAATGGATAAATAGGTTGCGATGGAGGGTCTATATGTCAAACAGATTTGCAGTGATTCTAGCTGCAGGTAAAGGCACACGTATGAAGTCCAAGCTATACAAAGTGCTGCATCCTGTATGTGGAAAACCAATGGTACAACATGTAGTCAATGAAGTATCTCAATTAGGATTGCAGAAACTTGTAACAGTCGTTGGACATGGTGCTGAAAAGGTACAAGAACAGCTAGGAAACGTAAGTGAGTTTGCATTACAAGCAGAACAACTTGGTACAGCTCATGCTGTCGATCAAGCTGCAAGTGTACTTGCAAATGAAGAGGGAACAACTTTAGTTATTTGTGGTGATACACCTCTAATAACTGCTGAAACGATGGAAGCATTGCTTCAGCAACACGAAGAAGCGGGAGCAATGGCGACGGTACTAACAGCGTACATAGAAGAGCCTGCTGGATATGGCCGTATCGTTCGTAATGAGAATGGTCATGTTGAAAAGATTGTTGAGCATAAGGATGCAAATGAAAAAGAATTAGCTATTAAAGAAATCAATACAGGTACGTATTGTTTTGATAATAAAGCTTTATTTGCTTCACTTTCTAAAGTTTCAAATGATAATGTACAGGGCGAATATTACCTTCCGGACGTTATTGAAATTTTAAAAAATGAAGGTCATATTGTATCAGCTTATCAAACAGAGCACTTCGATGAAACGTTAGGTGTTAACGACAGAGTCGCTCTATCGCAAGCGGAAATTATTATGAAAAATCGTATCAACAGAAAGAACATGGTAAATGGTGTTACAATTATTGATCCAAGTAACACATACATTTCTGCGGATGCAATTATTGGTAGTGATACAGTTCTTCACCCAGGAACGGTTATTGAGGGGAACACTGTAATTGGTTCTGATTGTGAAATTGGACCGCATACAGTAATTCGCGATAGTGAAATTGGAGATCGTACGGTAATTCGTCAATCTACTGTACATGACAGCAAACTTGGTACAGAAGTATCAGTTGGTCCATTTGCACATATTCGCCCAGATTCAGTTATTGGAGATGAAGTGCGCGTTGGAAACTTCGTAGAAATCAAAAAAACTGTTTTTGGTAATAGAAGTAAAGCTTCACACTTAAGTTATATCGGGGATGCACAAGTTGGAGAAGACGTGAATCTTGGTTGTGGTTCAATTACGGTGAACTACGACGGCAAGAATAAATTTAAAACTGTAATTGGTAACGGGGTATTTATTGGATGTAATTCAAACCTTGTTGCTCCTGTAACAGTTGAAGATGGTGCTTATGTGGCAGCAGGCTCTACAATAACAGAGAATGTTCCATCAAAAGCATTATCAGTAGCACGTGCACGTCAAGTTAACAAAGAAGACTATGTTGATCAATTGCTGAATAAGAAAAAATCATAATGTGGAGGGTTAATCTAGATGTCGACTCAATATCTAAATTCTAATTTGAAAGTATTCTCTTTAAACTCTAATAAGGAACTTGCTGAGCAAATCGCAAAGCATATTGGAGTAGGACTAGGAAAATGTTCTGTTGATCGTTTTAGTGATGGAGAAGTTCAAATTAACATTGAAGAAAGTATCCGTGGTTGCGATGTATTCATTATTCAATCTACAAGCTTCCCAGTAAACGAACATATCATGGAATTACTTATTATGATTGATGCATTAAAACGTGCATCTGCAAAAACAATTAATATTGTTATTCCTTACTATGGTTATGCGCGTCAAGACCGTAAAGCGCGTTCTCGTGAACCAATTACATCGAAACTTGTAGCAAACTTGCTTGAAACAGCAGGTGCAACTCGTGTAATCACTCTAGATTTACATGCTCCGCAAATTCAAGGATTCTTTGATATCCCGATCGACCACTTAATGGGTGTACCGATTCTTTCAGACTACTTTGAAGCAAAAGGCCTTAAAGATATCGTAATCGTATCTCCTGATCACGGTGGTGTAACGCGTGCTAGAAAAATGGCGGATCGCCTAAAAGCGCCAATCGCTATTATTGATAAGCGTCGTCCTCGTCCGAATGTATCAGAGGTAATGAACATTATCGGTAACATCGAAGGCAAAACAGCAATTTTAATTGATGACATCATTGATACAGCTGGTACAATTACATTAGCAGCAAACGCTCTTGTTGAGAACGGTGCTTCTGAAGTATATGCTTGCTGTACACACCCAGTATTATCTGGTCCAGCAATTGAGCGTATTCAAAATTCGAATATTAAAGAGTTAGTTGTAACGAACTCTATCGTATTACCAGAAGAGAAGAAAATTGATAAAGTACATGAACTTTCAGTTGCTCCATTAATCGGAGAAGCAATCATTCGTGTATACGAAGAAGAATCTGTAAGTGTATTATTCAATTAATTGGATAGAATGAGACGTAACCAAGCTTGGTTACGTCTTTTCGTATCGAAAAAAGAAAGTAGTGGTACAAGAATGAAATTAATAGTAGGACTTGGGAACCCAGGTAGAGAATATGAATTAACAAGGCATAATATTGGATTTATGGCAATCGATGAACTTGCAAAACGTTGGAGTATTTCTTTGAATGAACAAAAGTTTAAAGGGGTATTTGGCGCAGGTTTTGTTAATGGGGAAAAAGTAATCTTACTAAAGCCACTTACATATATGAATTTATCTGGGGAAAGTATCCGTCCACTCATGGATTATTATAAAATTGATGTCGAGGACTTCATTGTTATGTACGATGATTTAGATATTCCTGTAGGTAAATTACGCCTTCGCATGAAAGGTAGTGCGGGTGGACATAATGGTGTGAAATCAACAATTTCACATTTAGGAACACAAGAATTTCAACGTATCCGCATGGGAATCGATCGTCCGAAAAATGGGATAAAAGTAGTGGATTACGTATTAGGACGTTTTACATCTGAAGAAATATCTGGCGTTAATCAATCCATTGAAAATGCAGCAGATGCATGTGAGGAATGGTTAAATAAACCTTTTCTCCAAATCATGAATACTTTTAATAGTTAAGCGCACAATCTGGAATATTTTATTTTGTTTTATCCCATACTAGTAGCAATTGGATATTTAGGAGGCTAGTATGGAAGGTTATTATTACTGTAGACATTGTGGAAGTAATGTGGGCTCCATTATCGCAGAAAAAGTATATAGCGACGTTTTGTTTCAACTAACAGAGCAAGAAGTAGTGGATATGATTCATTTTCATGAGAATGGAAATATATATATAAAAACGATTTGTGAATCGTGTCAAGAAACGCTCGCATCTTATCCTGAGTATTATGAATATGAAAAATTTCTGCAATAAAATGTTGTCGCTTTGGCGTGTCCAAAGCATTTTTCTGTTTTCTTTTTCCAAAATATTTGCATAAAATATAGTAACTTGCTCTTTATGTTGAGAGGAGTTTTGAAAATGATAGGTTTATTAGAGCAATTTTATAAAAATGAAGAAATACAATCGGTTATTAATGGGCTAGAAGATGGGTTGAAAGAACAACTTGTATCGGGTATGGCAACATCCTCTCGTTCATTATTAATGGCAGCTTTATATAAAAAGACAAAGCAATCACAACTTATCGTGACGCACAATTTATACCAGGCACAAAAAGTACATGAAGATTTAGTGGCGTTACTTGGTGAAAAAGATGTTTGGCTATATCCGGTAAATGAATTGATAGCATCGGAGGTTGGTGTTGCAAGTCCAGAATTGAAGGCACAGCGTATTGAAGTGTTAAATCGCTTAGCTGCAGGAGAGAATGGGATTATTGTAGCGCCAGTTGCAGGGCTGCGTAGGTTTTTACCAATAAAAGAATTATGGAAGCAAAGGCAAATTGAAATCAATCTAGGGCAAGAGATTGATTTAGATGCACTCTTGCATACTTTACATCATATTGGCTACGAGCGTAAGTCAATGGTAGAAGCTCCAGGAGAGTTCAGTTTACGCGGGGGAATATTAGATATTTACCCATTAACGGAAGAATTACCGTTTCGTATTGAATTCTTCGATACAGAAGTCGATTCTATTCGATTGTTTGATGTGGATGAACAGCGTTCTCAAGATAAAAAGGAAAGTGTTAAGTTCGGTCCAGCAACAGAGTTTTTATTTTCACAGGAAGAATTGAAATCGGGAATTAAGCATCTTGAAGAAGGTTTGACTAAGACGATGCAAAAGCTTTCCGATGATAAATTAAAGACTACTGTGCTTGAGACGGTTAGTCATGAAATTGAAATGTTGAAAAACGGGCAGAGTATAGAACAAATGTTTAAATATTTATCTATTTTCTATAAAGAACCTGCTAGTCTGATAGATCATTTACCAGAAAATGGTGTTGTAATTTTAGATGAGATTTCCCGTATTCAAGAAACAGCATCACATCTTGAAACAGAAGAAGCGGAATGGTATATCTCACTTCTTGGCGAAGGAACAATTATTCAGGATTTATCTTTCTCCCACTCGTTTGAGGAGTTTCTTCATAATAAAAAAAGAAGTTTTGTATATTTAACGTTATTCTTACGCCATATAGCACACACACATCCTCAAAATATTGTAAATGTGACATGTAAAACGATGCAAGATTTCCACGGACAGATGCATTTGTTAAAAACTGAAATTGATAGATGGAATGAAGGTAATTTTACGACCGTTGTGCTTGGAACAGATGATGAACGTGTAAAAAAACTACAACATATTTTAAGTGATTATGATATTGATGCAGACATTGTAGAGGCGACAGATATCTTATTGCCTGGAAGGTTACAAATTGCTGTAGGTGATTTACATGCAGGCTTTGAAATGCCGATGCAAAAGTTTGTTGTCATTACTGAAAAGGAGCTTTTTCATAAGAAGGTTAAAAAATCACAACGTAAGCAAAAGTTATCTAACGCTGAACGTATTAAAAGTTATTCGGAATTAAAAGTTGGAGACCATGTAGTTCATGTAAATCATGGTATAGGTAAATTTTTAGGTATTGAGACATTAGAGATTAATGGTGTTCATAAAGATTATTTAAATATTAAATATCAAGGTAATGATAAGTTATACGTTCCAATTGAACAAATTGATCAAGTGCAAAAATACGTAGGGTCTGAAGGTAAGGAACCAAAAGTTTATAAATTAGGCGGAAATGATTGGAAGAAGGTCAAAACGAAAGTTGAAAAATCTGTACAAGACATTGCAGATGACCTAATTAAATTATATGCCGAGCGTGAAGCTTCGAAAGGTTATGCATATACACCAGATACGGCAGAGCAACAAGAGTTTGAATCTTTATTCCCATATCAAGAGACAGAGGATCAATTACGTTCTATTGAAGAGATTAAGAAAGATATGGAACGCGGACGTCCGATGGATAGGCTTCTTTGTGGTGACGTAGGATATGGAAAGACGGAAGTAGCTATTCGTGCGGCATTTAAAGCAATTATGGATGAAAAACAAGTTGCGATTTTAGTACCAACAACAATCCTTGCACAACAACACTATGAAACAATTCGGGAGCGTTTTCAAGATTACCCGATTAATATAGGGTTACTAAGTAGATTCCGCACACGAAAACAACAAAATGAAACGATTAAAGGTTTAAAAGATGGAACGGTGGATATTGTAATCGGAACGCATCGTATTTTATCTAAAGATGTTACTTATAAAGATTTAGGACTTCTTATTATTGATGAAGAACAAAGATTCGGCGTTACACATAAAGAAAAAATTAAACAATTGAAAGCAAATGTTGACGTGTTAACATTAACGGCAACTCCGATTCCACGTACACTTCATATGTCTATGCTTGGTGTGCGCGATTTATCTGTTATTGAGACACCACCAGAGAATCGTTTCCCAGTACAAACATATGTAGTAGAGTATAATCCAGCGTTAATGCGAGAAGCGATAGAGCGAGAGTTAGCAAGAGGCGGTCAAATTTACTTCCTATATAACCGTGTGGAGGATATTGAAAGAAAAGCAGATGAAATTTCGATGTTAGTTCCAGATGCTCGTGTAACATACGCACATGGGAAAATGAATGAAGGTGAATTAGAGTCTGTTATGCTATCGTTTTTAGAAGGGCAGCATGATGTTCTTGTAAGTACAACAATTATTGAGACGGGTGTAGATAT
The DNA here is from genome assembly GCF_002976445.1 of Bacillus sp. MYb56. Classification (NCBI taxonomy): domain Bacteria; kingdom Bacillati; phylum Bacillota; class Bacilli; order Caryophanales; family Bacillaceae; genus Bacillus; species Bacillus sp. MYb56. Next base: position 25,232 of record NZ_PCOH01000034.1, on the reverse strand, counting down.
TCCGAATGTAAATACATTAATTGTATTTGATGCAGATCGTATGGGATTATCGCAGTTGTATCAGCTTCGTGGTCGTGTTGGGCGTTCTAATCGCGTCGCGTATGCATACTTTGCATACAAACGTGATAAAGTGTTATCGGAAGTTGCAGAGAGGCGTCTGCAAGCAATTAAAGAGTTTACAGAGCTTGGATCTGGTTTCAAAATTGCGATGAGAGACTTATCAATTCGTGGTGCGGGTAATTTGTTAGGGGCAGAACAACATGGATTTATTGATTCTGTCGGATTTGATCTATATTCTCAAATGTTAAAAGATGCAATTGAGCAACGTAGAGGAACAGACGGAGTTGAAAATACCGTTAATGTTGAAATTGATTTAGAAGTAGATGCGTATTTACCGGATGCGTACATTTCAGATAGTAAACAAAAAATTATGATGTATAAACAATTTAGAGGTATTTCTGCAATTGAAGATATTGAAGAGTTGCAGGAAGAGATGATCGACAGATTTGGTGATTATCCACAAGAAGTTGGTTATTTATTACAAATTGCAAACATTAAAGTGTTGGCGATGAAAGAAAAAATTGAGTTAATTAAGCAAAATAAATTTGAAGTAACATTCCTGTTTTCTGAACAAGCGAGCCAAAATATAGATGGTGGAAAATTATTCATGCTAGGAAGTAGTTTTGGCCGTATGATCGGTCTTGGTATGGAGGGGTCACAATTGAAAATTGTGATGAAAACGAATGGATTAGAGACGTCGAAATGGTTAACAATTGCTGAAAATTTATTAAAAGGCTTGCCAGATGTAAAAAAAGAAGTAATAAATGCCTAATATAAGATAAAAAATACAATTCGACGTGCATAGAAGAACTAATGTGTAAAATACTATGTTTAATAGTTGGTGATTTTTACATGAACAGGTAAATTCACCACTTTGATCATCAGTAGAAAGTGAGGCAGCATTAGAATGAAAGCAACTGGAATCGTACGTCGAATTGATGATTTAGGCAGGGTAGTAATTCCGAAGGAAATTCGTAGAACTTTACGTATTCGTGAGGGAGATCCACTAGAAATATTTGTTGATCGCGATGGAGAAGTGATTTTGAAAAAATATTCTCCAATTAGTGAACTAGGTAATTTTGCAAAGGAATATACGGAAGCTTTATACGATAGCTTAGGACATAATGTGCTTGTATGCGATCGTGATTCTATTATCGCAGTAGCAGGCGCATCTAAAAAAGAATACTTAAATAAAAGTGTTGGCGATTTAATTGAGAAGACAATGGAAGAGCGTAAGTCTGTAATTATGACAGATGAAAGCGAAATTTCAATTATTGATGGAGTAACAGAAAAAGTGAGCTCTTATACAATTGGCTCGATTATTGCAAATGGAGATCCAATCGGAGCTGTCGTTATCTTCTCTAAAGAGGCTATTATAAGTGAAGTAGAGCATAAATCAGTAAATACAGCTGCAAGCTTTTTAGCGAAACAAATGGAGCAGTAGCGAAGTGTAATTTCTATAAGTAGCAATCTTTCCTAATTATGATATTTCTATTTGAGAAATTAACTACTTGGAGATATAAGTATATTGAACGAAGGTAGCGCTTTGCTACCTTTTTTCATTGAATATTTTTGCTGTTGAAAGAAGTCAGTGAATGTAAGGAATATGAAGGAGAGCCAGTTTTTTCTTTGTGATATAATACGAGGGGTGAGAATAGAAAAAGGAGTTTTCTTGTATGGAAGCGAAGAAGTACCAAGCCTTTTGGCGTGGGGCTATTATATTAACAATCGCAAGTTTTGTTACGAAGGTATTAAGCGCTTTTTACCGTATTCCATATCAAAATATAGCGGGTGATGTTGGTTTTTATATTTACCAACAAATTTATCCGTTTTATGGATTTTGTTTGATTTTAGCTACTTATGGGTTTCCCATTATTATTTCAAAAATGGTCGCAGAAAGATTAGAACGAGGAAAACAAAAAGAAGCAGAAGAAATTATTTGTGTATCTTTTTGGTTTTTATTAGGAATTGGATTTATAGGGTTTTTCACATTATTCTTTGGGGCCGAAACAATTGCATCGGCTATGGGCGATATACATTTAGATAAATTATTACGTGTTATTTCGTTTTCATTCCTACTAATGCCATTTTTATCTGTAGCGAGAGGATATTTTCAAGGTTTCAATAATATGATGCCGACGGCTGTTTCGCAAGTAATTGAACAAACGATTCGTGTTTCTATTATTGTATTTTTATCACTATTCCTTATTGCTCATGGATTTGATTTATATACAGTTGGTGCGGGTGCCATGCTAGGTTCAATTGCAGGCGGGCTTATTGGGATTATCGTACTTTTACTTTATATGCGTCATGATTTCCATGCTATTTTCTTCAAAAGATGGAAGGAAATTAGAAATAAAAAAGGGATTGTTCGAATCCTTTTTTGGCAGGGATTAGCGATTTGTGTTAGTAATTTAGTCCTTATTTTTATACAAATGGCGGATTCTATTTCCTTGTATACTTTGCTTATTCGTGCGGGAGAGCAAGTTGAAAATGCAAAGGTACTAAAAGGTGTTTATGATAGAAGTATCCCGCTTATGCAATTAGGTACTGTTGTGACAACTTCTTTCTCATTGTCACTTATTCCTATTATTACAGCGGCGAAAGAAAGAGGAGATCTTTCATTTATTCAAGAAAAGGTAAAGTTAGCAATGAAAATAACATTTGTTATTGGATCTGCAGCTGCTATTGGATTAACTTGTATTATTCAACCTACAAATATTATGTTGTTTGAAAATAGTGATGGATCAGATGTGTTATCGATTTTATCTTTATCTATTTTATTTAGTTCATTGTCAATTACAACTGCTTCCATTTTGCAAGGAGTGGGACAAACATTAAAACCAGCAATATTCGTTGTATTTGGAGGTTGTTTGAAGTTAGTTTTAAACTATATATTAATGCCGTATTTTGGTGTAAAGGGAGCTGCAATTGCAACTTTAGTTGCGCTTATTGTAATTGCCTTGCTAAATAGTGTGTTACTTATGCGAGCTGTATCGGAGTCGCTTATTGATAGGCGGAATATGTTAGGTGTAGCTATTAGTGGTATCGGTATGGGGTTTGTATTAATAATCTTTATGCGTATGTTACGAATGTCCGGATTAGTAATTGATACAGGACATAGAGGAATTGCGACGCTTGAAGCGCTGTTAGGTGTAGCTATCGGTGGATTAGCATATATGTTTTTAATTTTAAAATTACGTGTATTTACAAAAGAAGAATTAGGAACCGTTATGAAACAAGAGAAAAAAGAAGGTTCATTGAAGAAGAGTGGATAGAGGTGACTGGTTGTGAGTGGAATCATTACTATTTTAGGATTAGGTGCTGGTGAGTTAGATCAGTTAACAATGGGTGTATATCGAAAGATAAAAGAAGCAGACCATATGTTTGTTAGAACGAAGGAGCACCCAGTTATAGAAGAATTGGAGAAAGAAGCTATAAAGTATACGGCCTTTGATAATGTATATGAGGCACATGATACATTTGAAATCGTATATGAAACAATTGCGAATACATTGCTAGAACAAGCTAAAGGCGCAGAAATTATTTATGCTGTTCCAGGTCATCCGCTTGTAGCAGAAAGAACAGTTCAGCTACTTTTGGAAAAAGGAGAAGCAGCAAATATTGAAGTGCGAATTGAAGGTGGACAAAGTTTCCTTGATCCGATGTTTGCAAGTCTAAAAATTGATCCGATTGAAGGGTTCCAATTAATTGATGCTACATCATTTGAAAGAGGACAATTAGAATTACGTCAACATTTAATCTTTTGCCAAGTGTATGATGCATTCGTTGCTTCAGATGTGAAGCTAACGTTAATGGAGATTTTGCCAGATGATTACGAAGTGTATATCGTAACAGCTGCAGGGACTTCATTCGAGCAAGTGAAAAAGGTATCGTTATACATGTTAGATCACGAAACAGAATTAAATAATTTAACGAGTGTGTATGTACCGCCAGTTAAGGAACGTGCGTCCTTATATCAGCAGTTTGATGTGCTTAGAGCAATTATTGCTGATCTTCGTGGACCGAATGGTTGCCCATGGGATAAAAAGCAAACTCATCAATCTTTAAAGAAATACTTAATTGAAGAAGCGTATGAAGTGCTAGAAGCAATTGATGAAGAGGATGATGATCATTTAGTAGAAGAACTAGGTGATATATTATTACAAGTTATGCTTCATGCCCAAATTGGAGAGGATGAAGGTTGGTTCTCTATAGATGATATTATTCGGACTTTAGCTGAGAAAATGGTTCGTCGTCATCCGCATGTGTTTGGGGATACGGATGTAAATAATGCTGATGAAGTGATTGCAAATTGGGAAGAAATTAAAAAACAAGAAAAGGGATTCGTGAAAGAATCTGTTTTAGCGGGTATTCCAAAAAGCTTGCCACAACTAATGCGTGCTTATGAAATTCAGAAGAAAGCTGGAAAGGTTGGATTTGATTGGGTTGATGTGCAGCCGATGATAGAGAAGGCCTTAGAAGAATGGCAAGAATTCCAACAAGAAGTTGTAAACATGGATGAGAAAAAGATGCTAGGTGAATTTGGTGATTTACTATTTGCATTTGTGAATATAGCTCGTCATTATAAATTAGATCCAGAAGAAGCGTTACGTTCAACTAATGAGAAATTTATGGATCGCTTTTTATACATGGAAGCAAAAGTAGCTGAAATGAATAAGGAAATGCAAGATTTATCATTAGAACAGTTAGATATTTTATGGGAAGAGGCAAAACAAACAGAGCGTTAATAGGGGGATTTGATATGCGTCTAGATAAATTTTTGAAAGTATCACGTTTAATTAAAAGAAGAACATTAGCAAAAGAAGTGTCTGACCAAGGAAGAATTTCGATTAATGGCCAAGTGGCAAAAGCGAGTTCAGATGTGAAGGTAGAGGATGAATTAACAATTCGTTTCGGGCAAAAAATAGTAACTGTGAAAGTAAATGAATTGAAAGAAACAACTAAAAAAGAAGATGCAGCAAACATGTATAGTCTCGTTCGTGAGGAAAAGGTGAAAGCGGAAGAAGGCTTGTTCTAAAATAGGTTAGCCCTTCATACATTACTATTAGCTAGTATAAAGCTATGGGGGGATTTTCGTGAATAATGGTTACTCACCTATGTCTTCTAATCAACAAAATGTTTCGGTAGAGCATGATATTATTATGCGTGGCAGGCGTGTAATTGATATTACCGGTGTAAAGCAGGTAGAGAGTTTTGATAGCGAAGAGTTTTTACTCGAGACTGTAATGGGTTTTTTAACAATTCGTGGTCAAAATTTGCAAATGAAGAATTTAGATGTAGAAAAGGGTATTGTATCAATTAAAGGGAAAGTTCATGAAATGCTGTATATTGATGAGAACCAAGGGGAGAAAACTAAAGGCTTCTTTAGTAAGCTGTTTAAATGAGCCTAACAATTCAGTTGTATACAATGCTTTCGATGATTGGAATGGGTGCTTGGATTGGTGCTTCTTTAGATACATACCAACGGTTTTTAAAGCGCCAAGAGCGTAAACGTTGGCTTGTATTTATACATGATATACTATTTTGGATTGTCCAAGCATTATTCGTTTTTTATGTATTACTGCGTGTAAATGAAGCCGAACTACGTATATATGTATTTTTGGCGTTACTATGTGGTTTTGCAGCATATCAAAGCTTATTGAAAGCACTATACATGAAGATGTTAAATTTTCTCATCTATATTTTTGTACAAACAACACAATTTTTTGTTCGAATTATACAGCTACTCATGATAAAACCTGTTATTATTATAGCACAGCTATTTATTGCATTTATATTATTCTTATTTCGTATACTGCTTTCAATTGGACATGTGTTATGGAAAATGGTGATTTGGATATTACTTTTCATATGGAAAGTTTTTTTCTCGCCTGTTCGGTTTATTGCTTCGCTCATATGGAAACTTCTCCCTAATCGTGTTAAACTTTTTATAATGAAGCATGTAGGGTTCCTGCAATATGTAGCAAAATTGAAGGGACATATCTTCCAATTATGGGTGCGTATAAAAAAGAAGTTAGGGGGACCTCGGAAATGAGGGAACTGAGACAAAGAACAATCGACAAACAGAGTCCAAATCCTGTTAAAGAACATATAATACAAACGGATGAGAACAGGAAGCGACTTTATCGCCGTTTAGCGGTTTTTCTTGTCTTTGCTTTTACAATTATTGCTAGTATTAGTGTGACGTTTTATCAACAAAACAGTTCCATTAAAGCAAAAGAAGCAAAAGTTAAGGACATGAAAAAAGAACTGGATTCATTAACGAAAAAAGAAAAGAATCTAAAAGATGAAGTTCAAAAGTTGAATGATGAAGAGTACGTTTTAAAGATTGCTAGAAGGGATTATTTCTTCTCCGGAAAAGGGGAGATAATTTTTCCTGTTTCTAAGTAGAGTATGTCTTATTGACACTGTATTTTAGGATTATATATAATAAAGTAAAATTTGACTTTTTAACCACTAAGGAGGAGCATTTTTTTTATGTCAATCGAGGTAGGCAGCAAGTTACAGGGTAAAGTAACAGGTATTACAAATTTTGGGGCTTTTGTGGAGCTGCCAGAAGGCTTAACAGGTCTTGTTCATATTAGTGAAGTTGCTGATAATTATGTGAAAGATATTAACGATCACTTAAAAGTAGGCGACCAAGTAGAAGTAAAAGTTATCAATGTTGAAAAAGATGGCAAAATTGGCCTATCTATTAAGAAAGCGAAAGAACGTGAAAAAACAGAAGGAGATCGTCCACGCGGTGAATACCAACGTGGTGGTGATCAACAACGTTCTGGACGTCCACAACGTAATAATCGTTCTTCCAACAGAGATAACCGCGGTGGCGGTAACGAACGAGCTCCAAAAGAAACATTTGAGCAAAAGATGGCACGCTTTTTAAAAGATAGTGAAGATCGTTTAACTTCTTTAAAGCGTAACACAGAATCTAAACGTGGTGGCCGTGGCGCACGTCGCGGATAATAAGTCCGTTTAATTCTTAACATATAGAGAGGTACCCAGAGTAATTACTCGGGTACTTTTTTATGTGAGAGAATATATTTTTAAAAAAGTTTTTGAGATGTATTGACTTTAAAATATATCTGATGTAATATACTAATTGTCCGTTAAATACGACGACATGGCGGTGTAGCTCAGCTGGCTAGAGCGTACGGTTCATACCCGTGAGGTCGGGGGTTCGATCCCCTCCGCCGCTATATTTAATTTAACGGCCCGTTGGTCAAGTGGTTAAGACACCGCCCTTTCACGGCGGTAACACGGGTTCGAATCCCGTACGGGTCATCTAAAAAGATCATGCAAATTTGCATGGTCTTTTTTTGTTAAATATAAATTAAGACGTACAATACTTCTACAAAATCACCCTATATTTTCTGAAGATTCTTTCAACTCTCTTTAAATAAATTAAATACTATGTATATATGTAGATTTATTTCGAATAAAAAGTCGAACGATTATAAAAGTCAAAACTGTTGTTTTGACAAAAAAACCAATAATCATCTTTTATAATAACAGTAATTAAACTATGCAGGTGGTGTTAAAAATATGCCTAAAGCAGGAAGGAATACTATGAATACAAGTGCATTGGCGATGAATGAAAGTCAGCTTGGAACAATAAAGTGGACGAGTAAGTTGCGAATGAAGTTTGAAAAAGTTTTCTTTAGATGGGGATTCATTATTGCTGTTATTGGTTTTCTTTTGGGACGAGCATATATATTAACAAACATTTTACCGTTTGCATTGCCGTTTTTTGCTGCTGTTTATGTTATGAAGCGAGATAAAATGCCGCTCGCGTTCTTAGCCCTAATGGGGGGAGCACTTTCAGTTTCAATAGATAATTTATTTTTTACTTTTGCATCTATCTTTACCTTCTTTATTTATAATATCTTCTTTAGTCGGTTTACACGTAAAACTGTTGGACTTGTACCATTCCAAGTATTTATCTCCGCATTAACCGCACATTTAGTTGTTGTATATTTTGCACAGCAAACCGTCACCATGTATGATCTGCTCGTCAGTACGATCGAAGCGGGGCTTAGCTTCGTATTAACGATGATATTTTTACAAAGTGTTCCGCTTTTAGTGGAAAGGAAAGGGAAGCAACAAGCGTTAGAAACAGAAGAAATTGTTTGTTTAATTATATTACTAGCATCTGTTTTAACGGGCACAACGGATTGGTTTGTTTATGATGCTTCTATTCAACATATTTTCACTAGATATTTAGTATTAGTATTTGCCTTTATTGCAGGGGCAGCTACAGGGTCCACGGTAGGGGTTGTCACTGGGTTAATATTAAGTTTAGCAAATGTGGCGAGCTTGTCTCAACTTAGTCTCCTTGCCTTTTCAGGATTGCTTGGGGGATTGTTAAAAGAAGGGAAGCGTATAGGAGTTAGTTTAGGTTTATTAATTGGTACAAGCTTAATTACATTATATGTAGACAAGCAAACAAGTATTGTAACAACTTTAATTGAATCTGGTGTAGCGATTGTTTTCTTCTTATTAACACCGAAGCTTGTTATGGATCGTATTGCTAAATTTATGCCGGGTACACAGGAACATTCACAGGATCAACAACAATATTTAAGAAGAGTGCGCGATGTTACAGCAAACAAAATCAATCAATTTGCTAATGTATTTGCTGCTTTGTCTAATAGCTTTTCTGTATACGGGTATGTGGAGGAGGAAGATAAAGAAACAGAAGCTGATTTATTTTTAAGTACAATTACTGCAAAAACATGTCAAACATGCTTTAAGAAGGATCAATGTTGGGTAGTTAATTTTGATAAAACATACGATTATATGAAACAAATAATGAGTGAAACAGAAGAAGGAACGCTGCAGCATAATCGGAAGTTAGTTCGTGAATGGGACAAGCATTGTGTGAGAGGGAAGAAAGTAACGGATTTAGTAGCGGGTGAATTAGATCACTTCTATGAGGGGCAGAAATTAAGAAAACAAATGAAGGAAAATCGTAGAATTGTAGCGGAGCAATTACTAGGTGTATCAAAAGTGATGGAGGATTTCGCTAAGGAGATACAACGAGAAAGAGAGAACCATCAAGCGCAGGAGGAGCAAATTTTACAAGCGTTTCGTGATTTTGGTGTCGAAGTGGAGCATGTTGATATTTATTGTTTAGATAGAGGAAGTATTGATATTGAAATGTTGATTCCGGCTGCATCTAATGAACATGGGGAATGTGAGAAGTTGGTTGCTCCAATGCTTTCAGATATTTTAAAAGAGAATATCGTCGTTAAGCATGAAGAGAAATCCTCATATCCAAATGGGCACAGTTTAATATCATTTGGTTCAGCGAAGACGTATTCTCTTGATACAGGATTGGCCACAGCTGCAAAAGGTGGTGGGTTTATTTCAGGTGATTCCTACGCGATGATGGATTTGAGCGTTGGTAAATATGCACTTGCGATTAGTGATGGTATGGGAAATGGACAAAGGGCTCATATGGAGAGTAGGGAAACGGTAAAATTATTACAAAAGATACTTCAATCAGGTATTGATGAAGAAATAGCGATTAAGTCCATCAATTCGATTCTTTCTTTAAGGACGACAGAGGAGATGTATACAACGCTTGACTTGGCTATGGTAGATTTGCGGGATGCGAGTGCGAAGTTTTTAAAGATTGGATCGACGCCGAGTTTTGTTAAACGCGGAAATAATATTTTGAAAATTGAGGCAAGTAATTTGCCGATGGGAATCATTGAAGATGTTGAAGTTGATGTGGTTGGTGAGCAATTAAAAACGGGTGATCTTCTTATCATGATGAGTGACGGCATCTTTGAGGGAGCGCAACATGTGGAGAATCACGAATTATGGATAAAACGTAAAATTAAAGAACTACAAACAGAGGACCCACAGGAAATCGCTGATATTATTATGGAAGAAGTAATTCGCTCTGGTGATGGTTATATAAATGATGATATGACTATTGTGGTGGCGAAAGTAAAGAAAAATATGCCGAAGTGGGCTACGATTCCAATAGTAGGAATGCAGGCGCAATAAAATAATCAAAAAACCTAGGTAGATGCCTAGGTTTTTTTGATTAAAAAGGTAATGTGATTACTTTATTAAATATACAGGAGGGATGTAAGATAAAAATATGGATTTTGTACATCTTTTTTTTGCACAATGTTTGTAAAAGTTGTACCATTATATACAAGGTAACTAATGTTGTTGTTCTTGTTTAATGAAAGGTGATTGCGAAGTTGAAAGATGCATTTGTTGAAAAAGTAGATGACTTTGTAAAGAAGCATGATGTATTAAAGAAACATTCAACAATTGTTGTAGGGGTTTCTGGTGGTCCTGACTCTTTGGCTCTTTTATATTATTTGTTAGAAAAAAGGGCAGAAAAACAGCTAGAAATTGTAGTAGCACATGTGGACCATATGTTTAGAGGTAATGAATCTTATGAGGATTTACAGTTTGTACAGGGTCTTTGCAAAGAGCTAGGAGTTATTTGTGAAACGCTAAGGATTAATGTGTCGCAATATCAACAGCAATATGGAATGAATGCACAAGTTGCAGCTAGAGAATGCAGATATGCATTTTTGGAAAGAATAATGAAGAAATATGATGCGAGATATGTAGCTCTTGGTCACCATGGAGATGATCAAGTAGAGACAATTTTAATGCGCCTTGTACGAGGGAGTACTCCGAAAGGATACGCAGGAATTGCAGTGAAGCGATCTTTTCATAATGGATATTTAATTAGGCCGTTACTTGGGGTAACTAAGGAAGAAATTGTTGATTACTGTAATAAATTAAAAGTTATTCCGCGTATAGATCCGAGTAATAAAAAAGAAGTATATACAAGGAATCGATTACGTAAATATGTCCTTCCTTATTTGAAAGAAGAAAATCCACAAATGCATGAGAAATTTCAAAAATTTAGCGTGCAGATGCAAGAGGATGAGGCTTATTTGCAGGAATTAGCTTTTGAGAAAATGAATAAAGTAATTACAAAAAAAAGCGATAAACAAATTAGCTTATCAATTCCTGCCTTTGAATCCATGTCTATGCCTTTACAAAGAAGAGGGATTCAACTAATATTAAACTATCTTTATGAATATAAGATTCCATCTTCGCTTTCTTCTATACATATTGACAAGGTGATTGAATTTTTTAAGCGGGCACAACCTTCAGGTTCACTAGATTTTCCAGGTGGTTTGAAAATTGTTCGCACATACGAAGAATGTGGTTTTGGATTTAAACAAGAAATTGTTTCTCCTTTTTCGCAAGATTTATCAGTACCTGGGACAATTATATTGCCGAATGGGGATAAACTTGTAACAGAGGTGAGCGAAGATATACCGAGTAACATGAATGAAACAGTATTTGTTGCTAAGTATAATGATATATCGTATCCACTTCGTATTCGGTCTAGGGAAAATGGAGATCGCATGTCAATGCAAGGTATGGATGGTACAAAAAAGATAAAAGCTGTTTTTATCGAAGCAAAAGTACCAAAAGAAAAAAGAGAAGAATGGCCGATCGTTTGTGACGCAAGTGGAAATATTATTTGGGTACCCTTGTTGAAACGATCTGCGTTTGCTACTTCGAAAGAGCTAGCAAAGAAGGGTAAATACATGATTATTCACTACAAAAGCAAGGAGTCTTCCGGGAGGATAATGAAATGATGAATCAAGATATCGAAAAAGTATTAATTTCTGAAGAACAAATACAAGAAAAGGTGCACGAACTAGGTGCAGTTATTGCAGAGGATTACAAAAATACAGTACCTCTTGCGATTGGTGTACTAAAGGGTGCAATGCCATTTATGGCAGATTTATTAAAGAGAACAGATACATATCTTGAAATGGATTTTATGGCTGTATCTAGCTACGGTCACTCTACAGTTTCGACAGGCGAAGTAAAAATCTTAAAAGATCTTGATACTTCGGTAGAAGGTCGCGATATTTTAATCGTTGAAGATATTATTGATAGCGGTCTTACACTAAGCTATTTAGTGGATCTGTTTAAATATCGTAAAGCGAAATCTGTAAAAATTGTTACTTTATTAGATAAGCCAACAGGCCGTAAGGTTGATCTGAAAGCAGATTATGTTGGATTTACTGTTCCTCATGAATTTGTTGTAGGATATGGATTAGATTATAAAGAGCAGTACCGTAATCTTCCTTATGTAGGAGTATTAAAACCAAGTGTTTACTCAAATTAATTAAATATAGGCGTTACAATTGTATAGGAAATTTTTTTTATGTTACGATTTACTATAGTGTTTATGCCGTGAGAGGAGGTTAGGAATGAATCGTATCTTCCGTAATACCATCTTTTATTTACTGATATTCTTAGTAGTAATTGGAATCGTGAGCTATTTTAATGGTTCGACGCAAAAAACGACATCAGTTAGCTACGATAAATTCATTACTCAACTTGAAAAAGGTGAAGTGCGTAATGTGCAGCTTCAACCGAAAAATGGTGTGTTTGAGGTAAAGGGACAATTCAAGACTTCTAGCCAAGGAGAACAATTTGTTACTTATGCACCAAATACTGAGGAATTACAAAAGAAAATTAATGATAAAGCGCAAGGGGCTGAAGTTAAGTATCAACCAGCAGAAGAAACAAGTGCTTGGGTAACGTTCTTTACTTCTATCATTCCGTTTGTCATTATCTTCATTTTATTCTTCTTCTTATTAAACCAAGCTCAGGGCGGCGGTAGCCGTGTTATGAACTTCGGGAAAAGTAAGGCGAAGCTATACAATGATGAAAAGAAAAAAATTCGTTTCAGAGATGTTGCTGGAGCGGATGAAGAGAAACAAGAACTTGTTGAGGTAGTTGAATTCTTGAAAGACCCTCGTAAGTTCGCTGAAGTTGGTGCCCGTATTCCGAAGGGTGTTCTATTAGTGGGACCTCCAGGTACAGGTAAAACTTTACTAGCACGTGCTGTTGCAGGTGAAGCAGGCGTTCCGTTCTTCTCTATTAGTGGTTCTGACTTCGTAGAGATGTTCGTCGGTGTCGGTGCATCCCGTGTACGTGATTTATTTGAAAATGCAAAGAAAAATGCTCCTTGTATCATTTTCATTGATGAAATTGATGCAGTAGGACGTCAACGTGGCGCGGGTCTTGGCGGTGGTCATGATGAGCGTGAACAAACGTTGAACCAATTGCTTGTTGAAATGGATGGATTCGGTGCAAATGAAGGTATTATTATCATCGCTGCGACAAACCGTCCTGATATTCTTGATCCAGCGTTATTACGTCCAGGTCGTTTTGACCGTCAAATTACAGTAGATCGTCCAGATGTAAATGGTCGTGAAGCTGTACTTAAGGTACACGCTCGTAATAAACCGCTTGATGAGAATGTCAACTTAAGAGCAATTGCAACTCGTACACCAGGATTCTCTGGTGCCGATCTTGAAAACTTATTAAACGAAGCTGCTTTAGTAGCTGCGCGTCAAGATAAGAAGAAAATTGATATGAGTGACATCGATGAAGCGACGGATCGTGTTATTGCAGGTCCAGCTAAGAAAAGTCGCGTTATCTCTGAAAAAGAACGTAATATCGTTGCATTCCATGAGGCTGGCCATACTGTAATTGGTGTTGTCCTTGATGAAGCAGATATCGTTCATAAAGTAACAATTGTCCCTCGTGGTCAAGCTGGTGGATATGCGGTAATGCTTCCGAAGGAAGATCGTTACTTCATGACAAAACCAGAGTTACTTGATAAAATCACTGGTTTACTTGGTGGCCGAGTAGCTGAGGAGATTGTATTTGGTGAAGCAAGTACAGGTGCTCACAACGACTTCCAACGTGCGACTGGTATTGCAAGACGTATGGTTACAGAATTCGGGATGAGTGATAAGCTTGGACCGATGCAATTTGGTAGCTCACAAGGTGGTCAGGTATTCTTAGGAAGAGACTTCCATTCAGAACAAAACTACAGTGATGCAATCGCGCATGAAATTGATGTGGAAATGCAAATAATTATTAAAGACTGTTATGCTCGCGCGAAACAAATTCTTACTGAAAAACGAGATAAGCTTGATATTATCGCGAAAACGTTACTTGAAGTAGAAACATTAGATGCAGAGCAAATTAATCATTTATATGATTATGGCAGATTACCTGAGCGTCCAACATCTTCAGATGATGTGAAAGTAAACATCAATATGAAGAAAGACGATGAAGATACAGAAGATAAGTAAGAAAAAAGGAGTGACAATAGTCACTCCTTTTTTTTGTGGAATGAATTTAAGTGGCAAAAAAAATTGAATGAAACTATTATTAAAAATTGAAATAGAGAGTAATCTTTTTGTACAATGATGAGTATAGAAAAAATGATTATATAAGTATGTGTGATATGATGTTTTTATAAGTTTTATACATACTGCGCAAATATAGATTAAATAAGATAAGTGGTGAGAATATGATTTTTGTATTGGATGTAGGGAACACAAATGCGGTACTAGGTGTGTTTGAAGAGGGAGAACTTCGTCAGCATTGGCGCATGGAAACAGATCGTCATAAAACAGAAGATGAGTATGGGATGCTTGTAAAGCAGTTACTTGAGCATGAAGGTCTTTCTTTTGAAGATGTGAAAGGTATTATTGTGTCTTCAGTCGTACCGCCAATTATGTTCGCTTTAGAGCGTATGTGTGAAAAGTATTTTAAAATTAAACCGCTTGTAGTGGGGCCTGGGATAAAAACTGGCTTGAATATTAAATATGAAAATCCACGTGAAGTAGGCGCGGACCGAATTGTAAATGCAGTAGCAGGAATCCACTTATATGGAAGTCCGCTTATTATTGTTGATTTTGGTACGGCTACTACATATTGTTATATTAACGAAGAGAAGCATTATATGGGTGGCGTCATTACGCCAGGAATTATGATTTCGGCAGAGGCTTTATATAGCAGGGCAGCAAAGCTTCCTCGTATTGAAATTACAAAACCGGGTAGTGTTATCGGGAAGAATACAGTAAGTGCAATGCAATCAGGTATTCTTTATGGATACGTTGGACAAGTGGAAGGTATTGTTAAGCGTATGAAGGAAGAAGCTAAGCAAGAACCGAAAGTTATTGCAACAGGTGGATTAGCAAAATTAATTTCAGAAGAATCAAATGTAATTGATATTGTAGATCCGTTTTTAACGTTAAAAGGTTTGTATATGTTATATGAGCGTAATGCAAATTTACAACATGAGAAGGGTGAATAAATAAGTATGAAAGATTATTTAGTAAAAGCGTTAGCGTTTAATGGAGAGGTTCGTGCTTATAGTGTACGTACAACAAATACAGTAAGTGAGGCGCAAAAGCGTCATGATACATGGAGAACAGCTTCAGCGGCACTTGGTCGTTCCTTAACTGCGGGTACAATGATGGGTGCTATGTTAAAAGGCGAGCAGAAGTTAACGATTAAAGTAGAGGGTAACGGCCCGATTGGTCCTATTTTAGTCGATGCTCATGCAAATGGGGATGTACGTGGTTATGTAACGAATCCGCATGTTGATTTTGAAGGAACGGAACAAGGAAAATTACGTGTATATCAAGCGGTAGGTACAGAAGGATTTGTAACGGTAATTAAAGATATCGGTATGCGTGAACCGTTTATTGGTCAATCTCCCATTGTTTCAGGAGAACTAGGGGAAGATTTCACATATTATTTCGCGGTTTCTGAGCAGACACCTTCTTCTGTAGGTGTTGGTGTTCTTGTAAATGGAGATGATAGCGTATTAGCGGCGGGTGGATTCATTCTTCAAATTATGCCAGGTGCGCAGGAAGAAACAATTTCATTTATTGAAGAGCGTCTTCAACAAATCCCGCCAGTATCACAATTAATCGAACAAGGTCTTTCTCCAGAAGAATTACTGTATGAAGTGCTTGGAGAAGATAAAGTGAAAGTGCTAGAAACAATGGATGTTCAATTTAATTGTACATGTTCACGTGAGCGTATTGAAAGTGTACTAATTAGTTTAGGTAAAGCGGAGTTAGAACAAATTCGTGCAGAAGAAGAAGAGACGGAAGTTCACTGTCACTTCTGTAATGAACGACATAAATTCGCTAAAGAAGATATTACAAGTCTAATTGAGAAGCTGTAATAAAGAAGTTTAGGTGGAGAATCAGCCGCCCAAATAGATTGACAAACAGGGAATTTTCTGACAAAATCTAAATATAGATAAAACCAATAAAAATACTCGGTGTTAGGAGTGACAGGAATGCGAGTGGCACAATCAGTTTCAGAATTAATCGGGAAAACGCCGATCGTTAAGTTGAACCGCATCGTAGAATCAGACAGCGCAGATGTATACTTAAAATTAGAATTTATGAATCCGGGGAGCAGTGTTAAAGATCGTATCGCGTTAGCTATGATTGAAGATGCTGAAAATAAAGGATTATTAAAAGAGGGCGATACAATCATTGAGCCGACAAGTGGTAACACAGGTATTGGCTTAGCGATGGTAGCAGCTGCTAAAGGATATAAGGCAATTTTAGTAATGCCAGAAACAATGAGTATTGAGCGTCGTAATTTATTACGCGCTTACGGTGCTGAATTAGTATTGACTCCAGGACCTGAAGGAATGGGCGGAGCAATTCGAAAGGCAACTGAATTAGCAGAAGAACATGGGTACTTTATACCACAACAGTTCCAAAATCAAGCGAATCCAGAAATCCATCGTATAACAACAGGTCCAGAAATTGTTGAACAGATGGGGGATCAATTAGATGCGTTTATCGCAGGTATTGGTACAGGTGGAACAATTACAGGTGCCGGTGAAGTGCTGAAAGAGGCTTATAAAGATATCAAAATTTACGCGGTAGAACCTGCGGATTCACCAGTATTATCTGGTGGAAAGCCAGGACCACATAAGATTCAAGGAATTGGAGCGGGGTTTGTTCCGGAGACATTGGATGTAGAGGTATATGATGAAATTATTCAAGTGAAAACGGAGCGAGCGTTCGAATATGCGAGAAGAGTGGCTAAAGAAGAAGGTATTTTAGTTGGTATCTCTTCGGGAGCAGTCGTTTATGCAGCGACAGAAGTTGCGAAGAAATTAGGTAAAGGGAAAAAGGTACTTGTTATTATCCCAAGTAACGGTGAACGTTATTTAAGTACACCACTTTATCAATTTGAGTCATAAGTGAATGTGATTTGAAAAGCATCCTTAAAAAAGGATGCTTTTTCTTTTTTGATTGGAAAAAGGAAAAGAGTGAATGACTAGAAAACTTCATGTAAAATAAGAAGTAGTATAATTAATTTATTTTCACTAGCCCTCAAGTATAATCATTCTCTATATAAATAATTTTATGTAGTTTGATTTGATTGGCTTAAGAGGGTGGGATAACAGAAGACGGGGTGTTGATATGCAACGAAGAAAATCTTTAGCGCTTTCTATTCCATATCAGTTAGATTTCTTTAAGCAATATAAATTTCTTTCTCAGGATAAGCCGCAACATATTTTGTTAGAAAGTGGACGTGGTGGTCGTTATAATATTGTTGGGCTGGATCCAGTAGCGGTAATTCAGGGTAAGAATGAGACGTTACATATAAGTGAAAGTGGTAAGGAAACAATAAAGCGAGGGAATCCGTTAGATTTAATGCAAGCGTATATGGAGAAATGGAAAACGGATTATAATCCGGAGTACCCACCTTTTCAGGGTGGGGCAATTGGATACTTTAGTTATGATTGTATCCGTTATATTGAAAAACTTTCTTCTCTTGCGAAGGATGATATTAATATACCTGACATATTCTTTTTGTTATTTGATGACGTGTTTGTGTATGATCAACAGGAGAGAGTATTATGGATTATTACGCATTATGTAGATGAGTGTGAAGAGGCAGAAGAACGATTAAATGAATGGAAGGGTCTTTGGATGAAAGGAGCCCCCGAAGTGACTATGCCGTTTGAATCTCCTGAAAAGAAAAATGAAGCAGTCGCTTTTACGGAAGAGGGCTTTATGAAGGCCGTTGAACGTATTCAAGAATATATTGGAGCGGGTGATGTGTTTCAAGTAAACTTGTCGACAAGACAAGAAAGAACATTACAAACACATCCACTAGAAATATATACAAGTCTTCGTGAAATTAATCCATCTCCATATATGGGTTACTTGGAGTTTGGAGATTTTCAAATTGTTAGTGCTTCGCCTGAATTGCTAATTAAAAAGCAAGGAAAAGAAGTGAGTACAAGACCGATTGCTGGTACGCGCTCTCGAGGAGCAAGTGAGCAAGAGGATGAAGAATTAGCGAAAGAATTAATTGAAAATGAAAAGGAAAGAGCAGAGCATGTAATGCTTGTGGATTTAGAACGAAATGACTTGGGCCGGGTTTGTAAATATGGCACTGTTGAAGTAGATGAATTTATGGTGATTGAAAAATACTCACACGTTATGCATATTGTTTCTAATGTGCGTGGTGAGGTGGAAGCAGATAAAGATGCTTTCGATTTGGTGAAGGCTGTATTTCCTGGTGGGACAATTACCGGTGCCCCGAAAATACGTACGATGGAAATTATTGAAGAATTAGAACCTGTTCGCCGAGGAATTTATACAGGGTCAATTGGTTGGATTGGTTATTCTGGAGATACGGAATTGAATATTGTAATCCGAACACTACTTGCTAAAGATGGACAAGCGCATGTGCAAGCTGGAGCGGGTATTGTAATTGATTCAAATCCAAAAAATGAATATAAAGAGTCGTTAAAAAAAGCAATCGCTTTATGGCGTGCAAAAGAAAGTAGCGAAGAAACGGTTAGGTGAGAGAAATGATATTAATGATTGATAATTATGATTCTTTTACATTTAATTTAGTGCAGTTTCTTGGAGAACTTGGACAAGAGCTTGTTGTTAGGCGTAATGATGAAGTTACTATTTCGGATATTGAGAATATGAAACCGGATTTTTTAATGATTTCGCCAGGTCCATGTAGTCCTAATGAGGCGGGAATCAGTATGGATGTTATTAAATATTTTGCAGGTAAGCTTCCGATTTTTGGGGTCTGTCTTGGACATCAATCAATTGCACAAGTATTTGGAGGGGATGTTGTCAGGGCAGAGCGTTTGATGCATGGAAAAACATCTTTAATGCATCATGATGGGCAGACGATTTTTTCTGATATCCCAAATCCATTTACCGCGACACGTTATCACTCTCTTATCGTTAAAAAAGAGACGTTACCGAATTGTTTAGAGATAACATCTTGGACTGAAGAAGGTGAAATTATGGCGCTTCGTCATAAAACGTTGCCGATTGAAGGGGTACAATTCCATCCGGAATCTATTATGACTTCTCACGGGAAAGAATTGCTACAGAATTTCATTCGCAAATATAGCCCAAGTGTGACATCGTGTTAATTTACGTAAATGGCGCGTATGTAGAAGCGAGTGAAGCGAAAATTTCTCCTTATGACCACGGTTACCTATATGGACTTGGGGTTTTTGAGACATTTCGTATTTATAATGGTCATCTCTTTTTATTGGATGATCATTATGAACGCTTAATGGATGCGCTCGATATATTGCAAATCAAATGGACAATGACAAAAGATGAAGTGATGCTTATTTTAAAGAATCTACTTGTTAAGAATGGGTTAAAGCATGCATATGTGCGCTTAAATGTATCGGCGGGTATAGATGAAATAGGATTACAAACGGAAGTATATGAAGAACCGTCTGTTATTGTTTTTATAAAACCTTTAGCAGCTCCAGGGAATGTAGTGGAAAAAGAAGGAGTTATTTTAAAGCAAGTGAGAAATACACCAGAGGGTGCATTTCGCTTGAAGTCCCATCATTATTTAAATAATATTTTAGGGAAACGCGAAATTGGAAATGTTGTGAATAAGGAAGGTATTTTTCTTACCGAAACAGGTTATGTTGCAGAGGGTATTGTTTCGAATCTCTTTTTTGTTAAAGGAGATATTTTATATACTCCTTCATTAGAAACAGGGATTTTAAACGGAATCACTCGTGCGTTTATTATAAAGGCTGCTGAAGAGCTAGATATAGAAGTAAAGGAAGGTTTCTTTACAAAAGATGAATTGCTTTCAGCGGATGAAGTGTTCGTAACGAACTCTATTCAAGAGATTGTCCCCCTTTATCGTATAGAGGAGAAAGATTTCCCGGGTAAAGTGGGAGTGGTTACAAAAAGACTTATGGATCTTTATGGAGTGCAGAGAGAGAAATTGTGGAGCAGAAATGAATTGCGAAGAGGAGATGTGTAGTTTGAAGTGGGATTATGATTTGCGCTGCGGCGAATATACATTGAACTTAAATGAAAAGACATTAATTATGGGGATTTTAAATGTAACGCCAGATTCATTTTCTGATGGCGGGAGTTACAACGAAGTAGATGCTGCGGTGCGACATGCGAAAGAAATGAAAAGTGAAGGTGCCCATATTATTGATATTGGCGGCGAATCTACCCGTCCGGGTTTCGCTAAAGTTTCAGTAGAAGAGGAAATAAAGCGAGTTGTTCCAATGATTCAGGCAGTGTCAAAAGAAGTAAAGCTACCTATTTCTATTGATACGTATAAAGCTGAGGTTGCGAAACAAGCGATTGAAGCTGGTGCTCATATTATTAATGATATTTGGGGAGCGAAGGCGGAACCGAGGATTGCTGAAGTTGCAGCCTATTATGATGTGCCCATTATCTTAATGCATAACCGAGATAATATGAATTACCGCAATTTAATGGCCGATATGATTGCTGATTTGTATGAAAGTATTAAAATTGCTAAAGATGCTGGTGTGCGAGATGAGAATATTATTTTAGACCCAGGTATCGGTTTTGCGAAAACACCTGAGCAAAATTTAGAAGCGATGCGCAATTTAGAACAGTTAAATGTACTGGGTTACCCAGTTCTCTTAGGTACTTCAAGAAAGTCCTTTATTGGCCATGTGTTAGATTTGCCAGTGGAGGAACGTCTTGAAGGAACAGGAGCTACCGTTTGTCTTGGTGTTGAAAAGGGCTGTGAGTTTATCCGTGTTCATGATGTGAAAGAAATGGCGCGTATGGCTAAGATGATGGACGCGATGATTGGTAAGGGGGTAAAGTAATTGGATAAAATTTATATCCATGATATGGAGTTTTACGGTTATCATGGTGTATTCCCAGAAGAGAATAAATTAGGTCAGAGATTTAAAGTAGATTTAACGGTGGAGTTGGATTTAAAACGCGCAGGAGAAAGTGACGACTTAGAGCATTCTGTCAATTACGGGGAGCTTTTCGAACTATGTAGAAAAGTGGTTGAAGATAGAACGTATAAGCTTGTAGAGAGTATCGCTGAAAATATCGCTACAGATATATTGAAACAATATGAGAGTATTTCACGGTGTACAATTAAGGTAATTAAACCGGATCCGCCGATACCAGGACATTATCGTGCTGTAGCGGTAGAAATTACGAGAGAGCGTCCATGAATAATATAGCGTACATTGCATTAGGTTCCAATATTGGGGAGCGTTATACTTATTTAACTGAAGCAATTCAGTTTTTAAATAAAAACCAGCATATCCAAGTTGATGATGTTTCGTCTGTATATGAAACTGATCCGGTTGGCTATACTGACCAAAATTGCTTTTTAAATTTAGTTATAAAAATTTCTACCAATTTATCACCGCAAGAATTATTGAAAGTAACACAAAGGGTAGAGAATGACCTAGGAAGAAAAAGGGAAATCAGATGGGGCCCGAGGACCATCGACCTTGACATTTTACTATATAATCAAGAAAATATTGAAGCAGAGAATCTTATTGTTCCGCATCCGCGGATGTTCGAAAGAGCTTTTGTTATCGTTCCGTTGTTAGAAATCAATCAAGATATAAAACAAGACATTTCACGTTCACAAGTAGAAGAAATGAAAAGGCGAGAGGGAGTAACGGTATGGAAGCAGAAAAATGGGGAAGACGCATTCGTGCTTTTCGAAAGCTAAAAGGCTATACGCAAGAAGGTTTTGCGAAAGAATTAGGGGTATCTGTATCGGTTTTAGGTGAAGTTGAGAGGGGCAATAGATCACCTTCCCAAGATTTTGTAGTAGAAGTCGCTAAAACATTAAACGTTTCAATAGACGAATTGATGCCAAAGTGACCGTAAAGGAAGGAGTAAGTCGGGTGTTAAAGATTGCAAATATTGAGATGAAAAATCCAGTTGTACTAGCACCGATGGCGGGAGTGTGTAACTCTGCATTCCGTTTGACGGTAAAAGAATTTGGTGCAGGTTTAGTTTGTGCTGAAATGGTAAGTGATAAGGCAATATTACTTAATAACAAAAGAACATTAGATATGCTATATATCGATGAGAGAGAAAAGCCATTAAGTTTACAAATTTTTGGTGGAGAGAAAGAAACTCTTGTGGATGCTGCGAAATACGTAGATAAATATACGACAGCAGACATTATTGATATTAATATGGGGTGCCCGGTACCAAAAATCACTAAGTGTGATGCAGGAGCAAAGTGGCTTTTAGACCCAAATAAAATATATGAGATGGTAGCGGCGGTTGTAGATGCTGTTGAAAAGCCAGTTACAGTTAAAATGCGTATTGGTTGGGATGAAGAACATATTTTCGCAATAGAAAATGCTAGAGCTGTTGAGCGTGCTGGTGGACAAGCGATAGCGGTTCATGGGCGTACACGAGTGCAAATGTATGAAGGTAAAGCGGATTGGAATATTATTAAACAAGTAAAGCAGGCTGTAAATATTCCGGTTATCGGAAATGGTGATGTCGAAACACCACAAGATGCAAAGCGTATGCTTGATGAAATTGGTGTAGATGGTGTTATGATTGGTCGCGCTGCTCTTGGAGATCCGTGGATGATTTATCGTACGGTAAAGTATTTAGAGACAGGTGAGTTAATGCCGGAACCAACAGTGCGTGAGAAAATTGATGTATGTATGTTGCATCTAGATCGTCTTATCGATTTAAAGAACGAAAATGTTGCCGTAAGAGAGATGAGAAAGCATGCAGCTTGGTATTTAAAAGGTGTTCGTGGTAATGCGAGTGTGCGTAATGGTATCAATACTTGCGACACACGTGAAGACCTTGCGAATGTATTAGGTGCATTTGTAGAAGAAGTAGAAGCGAAACAACAAACAATTTATGTTGGTTAATAAGGGGGCATAGGAGATTGACATTCTTCTATACACTTCCTATAATTACGTGAAAGAAAGAAGAACTGCCAGTTAGTTGCTGGCAGTTTTTCTAGTTGAGTAGAAAATGCTATACTGTATATATTGTAAAAATTAATAGAGCTGGAGTGATATTAATATCATGGATAACATGAACCACGAAGAATTAAACGACCAATTGCTTGTTCGTCGTGAAAAGCTACATAATTTACGTGAGCAAGGAATCGATCCGTTCGGTAAACGATTTGAACGCACAAATTCAACAACTGACTTAGTAAGTCTATATGGAGAATTCTCTAAAGAGGAATTAGAAGAGAAAGAAATCACTGTTTCGATCGCTGGTCGTATTATGACAAAACGCGGTAAAGGAAAAGCGGGATTTGCCCATATTCAAGATTTACAGGGGCAAGTTCAAATTTATGTTCGTAAAGATACTGTTGGAGATGAAGAGTACGAGTTATTTACGACAGCAGATTTAGGTGACTTAGTAGGTATTGAAGGTAAAGTGTTCAAAACAAACGTTGGAGAACTTTCAGTAAAAGCAATAGGATTTACACTTTTAACGAAATCCCTTCGTCCATTACCGGATAAATACCATGGATTAAAAGATGTTGAACAACGCTATCGTCAACGTTACTTGGACTTAATTACAAGTATGGAAAGCCGTGAAACGTTCGTTACCCGTAGTAAAATCATTCGTGAAATGAGAAGATATTTAGATGACAACGGTTATCTTGAAGTGGAAACGCCTATGATGCACGCGATTGCAGGTGGAGCGTCTGCTCGTCCTTTCACTACACACCATAATGCGTTAGATATGGAATTATATATGCGTATCGCAATTGAACTTCATTTAAAACGTCTTATTGTGGGTGGATTAGAAAAGGTTTATGAGATCGGCCGTGTATTCCGTAATGAGGGTGTATCAACTCGTCATAACCCTGAGTTTACGATGATTGAATTATATGAAGCGTACGCTGATTATAATGATATTATGAAACTAACAGAAAATATGGTTGCTCATATCGCGAAAAAAGTATTGGGTACAACAACAATCCAATATGGTGATTATGAAATTAATCTAGAGCCAGAATGGACACGTCTTCATATGGTAGATGCAATTAAGCAACACTCTGGAGCAGATTTCTGGAATCCAATGAGTGTAGAAGAAGCACGTGAACTTGCAAAAGAACATAATGTGGAAATTAAGAATACAATGGAAGTTGGTCATATTATTAATGAGTTCTTCGAACAAAAAGTAGAAGATAAATTAATCCAACCAACATTTATTTACGGTCATCCGGTAGAAATTTCGCCACTTGCGAAAAAGAATGACGAAGATCCACGATTCACAGATCGTTTCGAGTTATTTATCGTTGCACGTGAACATGCAAATGCATTCACTGAGTTAAATGATCCAATCGATCAAAAAGAACGTTTTGAAGCTCAACTAAAAGAGCGCGAGCAAGGTAATGACGAAGCTCACATGATGGATGATGATTATATCGAAGCTCTTGAGTACGGTATGCCTCCTACGGGTGGGTTAGGAATCGGTATTGATCGTCTTGTTATGTTATTAACAAACGCACCATCTATTCGTGACATACTATTATTCCCAGCTATGCGCCATAAACAAGACTAAGCTTTGGAGATTTCTCCAAAGCTTTTTTTATTTCTTTATTTGAGGGGAGGGAAACCTTCTATTAAAAGGAAAGCGAGATTATTGCTCGTTAAGTGGATGCCAGATTAAAAAACTATACTTATATAGAAGAAAGTTGCTGTTTTTATGCTTTTTTACTAAGTTAAAAATTTTATTAGAAAAACTATTGCATTTCATTTTTCTACATGATATATTAATAACCGTCGCTGATGCAGAAACGCAGAAAACGACAAAAAAAATGAAAAACTTAGTTGACATCGAAAAATGAAGATGTTAACATAAGGAAGTCGCAAATGAGCGACTAAGTAGTTCTTTGAAAACTGAACGAAACAAACAACGTGAACGTCAATTTTTATTTTTAGATGCTAGACAAACTAACTTTATTGGAGAGTTTGA
>NZ_PCOH01000033.1:0-51144 GCF_002976445.1 Bacillus sp. MYb56 | reverse complement strand
ATACCCTAGAGGCTGCCTAATGAAACGACCTGTCTAACTTTCGGGGGTCACTTCATTAAACGCCACGACTTTTTATATTAATTCGTACTAATTCCTCTCGCTGTCCAAATTCGATCGATTTCCGCGGCATGTTGTCCGCCGTATAAAAGAGCATCCGCTTGCTTAATTGCTTTCGCTCCATCACGGAATTTCGCATTTGGCGTTAATGACCAATGTGATTGTAAAATAATTTTTGTTGCTACATCACGTCCAAAAGATTGCGCCATTTCGTATTGACCTTGAGCCCAAATTTCCCCATCATTATGCACTTCATTCGTTATATCTTTCGGGTATACTTTATTCGTATCTAATCGGCGTAAGCACGTCGGATCTGAACTAGAATAAGCAGCCGCATCCCATTCTCCAATACATGCTTTCCCGTATCCTGTTGTCGAAACTGCATCTTCATAAGTAGCACCTAAGAAGTCTCCAAATCCTTCTCCCATCGCTCCACCTTCTGGTGAACTTCCGAAGCCTGGCACTTGATTATCTTGAATAGAATGACCATATTCATGCGCAATAATGCCAGCATCTTCTGCATCATCTACTCCGCCAGTACCGAAGGTTAAAGCTTTCGTTGATGGAGAATAGAATGAATTATCGTCAGTTGTACCATTTACATTCACTTTAATCGAACGTTTATTAATATTTTGAAAGCCTAATCCTTGAATGTAACGCTGTAATGTATCAATATAATAATATGACATAACATCTTCAAAACTATCATTTGCACGTGTATAGTTAAATTGTAAGTTTGTAGATTTCGTCTTCGCTTTTGAAGAAATCGTAACATACTCACCAATTAAAAATCCTGTACCATCTAAACCTTTTAACGTAACAGTTTTCAATTGATTCGTTAATGCTGTTGAATCTGCATCATTATTATCTTTTAACCCTGCTAAACTTCCACTAGATACGACAGGGTTAGGTAAAAATACTTTTCCTGTTCCTTCTGCTTTTCGGTTTATATCAACTTTTTTAATTAACTTTCCATTTTCCGCATCAATGAATGTTTCCCATGCACCGAATGGATTATTAGAATGGACTACCACTTTATATACAGGAATAGCGACTCCCTCTTCAACAATATATCCGAATTCTTTTTCTGTAGGAGCCCATAAGTTTTGCTCACTTTCTCCTCCAACATACGCCATCGATTTTTGTTCTGCATCTTTTTCACTAATTTTTTTCGTAACTTCCTTCACACCTGTAACAGGCTGATAATCAGAAACCGCAAGTAAGCCTTTTCCCTCTCCGTTAAGAGTAACTGTAATTTGTTTTGAAAATACAGGCGCACCATTGACCACTTGTTGGAACCTAACATATGAAGCTACTGATGTTTCTGTTGTAGAAATATATTGCAAGTCTGAAAGGTCTGCCTTCAATCCATATTCCGTAGCATGTCCTTTTAAATATTCAATTGCTTTTTTCTGTGGTGAATAAGCTTCTAGCTTTACTTGCTGTTGTTTTTCCAGTGCTGAAACAGTAGAAATTGTCCCCATTACTAATGGCACAGTCATTGCCATTGCCACCATTTTTTTGTTTAACATAAAACCACTCCCCCTAATAAATTGAAAACTTTACCCCATTCCTATAAGGCTATTCCTGTCCACAAGTAACGAAATAAAGTGAATCTACAAGTAATTCTATACAAACAATTCTATTACCTTTACATTTTGGGTAAGTGAAATTTTCTCAATATTTATGTGTAAAACGAGAAAAATACTGTAGAAATATATTTCTTTTGTAAATTTCTTTACCTTATGCTTTTTAAAGTAATGTGTAAAAAATAAGTTATTTTTTACCTAACGGTAGGTTGAAAATAATATTAATGAATGATACGATTTATGTAACCTTTTTTATTAGGAGGACTTATCATGAGCAAAAGTGAAGAAACACTCTCTTCCATAGTCGAAGCAAGTTATCGACTATTTGCCGGTCACGGCATTGCCAAAACGACCTATACAATGATTGCTGAAGAAGTTGGTATTGCCAAGCCATCTATTTATTATTACTTTAAATCTAAAGATGCATTAATTGAAAGTATTTTTAATGAATTATGTGCAGCGATGCAGTTCTCCTCATTCTTTCATACAGAAGAATTTACGAAAGAGAATTTCATTGAGAAATGTGTTGAAATTGGCTTTAAAATGATAGACGAACAACAGAAAGATCCTTATTTTAATCTTGTATTACAAGAATATGTATTACTATCTTCAAGAAACGATATGTACAAAGATCGATTACTAACTGTACAAACAGAATATTTAAACGGATTTGAATCACTCCTAACAAAAGCAAATGAACTTCAACTCATTCAAAATAAAAATCTAGTTTCAAAAGCTCATATGTTAACATTAGTTCTTGATAATATTGGGAATTTTATGATGTTACATTTAGATATGGATTATAAACAAATATGGATTGAAGCTGTAAATAGCATTTTTGAAAGCAGGGATTGAAGTGAATACAAAAAAGCGCATTATCGGCTTAGATTTTGCTAGAGCGTGGGCAATATTTGGAATGTTACTAGTTAATTTCATGGTGATAACAGGGGCGGAAGGAAATGGACCTCCTCTGTTAAAAACCTTTATAACACTTTTTGAAGGTAGAGCTTCTGCCTTGTTTGTTATACTTGCTGGGATTGGCATAACTTTAATGACTAAATCATCTGTTGCTAGCCAAGAGAAAATAAAAATCAATACCAGCCGAATATTGATTTGGAAACGATCACTATTCTTATTTATTTTAGGATTATTATTGTATGTAATGGAATGGACGGGTGATATTTTACACTACTACGGCGTTTACCTTTTCATCGCTGCATTACTAATTACTGTACGAAGAACTATACTAATATGGCTTTCTATCATTATTTTACTTGCTGCACAATATCTCCAACTTACTTTCAACGCCTTCGAAGGATGGGGAGGCACAATCCCATTTATAAACTATATAGACTTTTGGACCTTAACAGGTTTTCTTCGCAACTTATTTTTTAATGGCTATCACCCTATTTTCCCATGGTTTTCTTTCTTCTTAATCGGTATGATAATTGGCAGATTAGATCTTCATAATAAAAATATTAGAGAAAGATTACTCTTACTTAGTATTATAATCACAATACTGACAGAACTTTTATCAAAAGGACTTACACACTTCTTTATTCCATACATCGGCAAAGAGGCAGCTACATTTTTGTTTAACACAGGACCCATTTTGCCCAATATATTATACGTCGCATCCGCTACAGGATCTGCTATTGCTATATTAATAATTTGCCTCTACATTGCTGAAAAATATGAAAATAATTGGTTTGTTACTTCCATTATACAAACAGGACAATTAACATTAACGCATTATGTAAGTCATGTATTTATCGGTATTGGTGCATTGATTGTATTAAATCGTATGGAACATCAAACACTACTTTTCGTTTTATTATTTGCTACTGCATTTTTCATTTTCAGTATTTTATTTAGCGTATTATGGCGAAGGAACTTTTCTAGAGGACCTATCGAATGGATTATGCGGAAAATAACTGATTAATTTATCTTCATACAAAAAAGGAAGTTGGAATGATTCCATCTTCCTTTTTTCTTTAATTAGCCGCGTTTAATTTAATTCGGATCTTTGTCTCACCTAAAGAAAGTTCATCGTCCTCATTCGTTAAGTGACCAAATGTAAATTGCTTGACGAGTAAGTTTTCTTCCAATAAATCTTTATGATTCGTTAACGTTTGCTGTAGTTCTTCTTCTGTATCAAGAATTACATCCACTCGTAAATTAACTGGTAAATTCAACTGCTTACGATATTCTTGAACTGCACGAATAAATTCACGTGCTACTCCTTCTTGTAACAATTCTTCCGTTACATTCGTATCTAACATTACCGTATATTGACCGTTAGTCGTATTTGAGAATCCTGATTTCGCAACTTTCTCTACTAATACATCTTCAGCTGTTACAACTACTTCTTCTCCTGGTGCTACTTCGTAAACTGCTCTTTCTGTAGATACAAAGTGTTGTACTTCTTCTTTTGATAATTGTTTTAGCCAGCCATTTACTGCATTCACACTTTTACCAAACTTCGGCCCAGCCGTTTTAAAATTCAGCTTTAATTGATAGGACGTGTATTTCGTTTCATCGAGTTCAACATGGAACGCTTTTACATTTAGCTCATCCATGATGATATCACGATAAGATTCCCAATCCATATCATTTTCATTATGCGCTAGTAATACAAGTTCTGCTAACGGCTGTTTTACTTTTAATGAATGTTGATTACGGTTACTTCTTCCAAGTTCAACAACTTGTAAAACAGCATCCATTTCTGCTTCTAACTCAGGCTGGATAAGTGATTCGTTTACAACCGGATAATCTGCTAAATGAACGCTTCTTCCTTCTAAATTCAGATGAATATCCTCAGCTACAAACGGTGTAAATGGTGCGATTAATTTACTAATTGTTACAAGCACTTCATGAAGCGTTTCATACGCAGCTGCTTTTTCAGGATTCA
This sequence comes from Bacillus sp. MYb56, assembly GCF_002976445.1. Lineage (NCBI taxonomy): Bacteria > Bacillati > Bacillota > Bacilli > Caryophanales > Bacillaceae > Bacillus > Bacillus sp. MYb56. The sequence continues at coordinate 46,587 of NZ_PCOH01000033.1, read as the reverse complement.
TACCAGATTCCCAGAAACGATTACGTGATCGTCTTACGTACCAGTTACTGACTTCATCTACAAGCGCCGCGATTTCACGAGCTGCATTCGTAAATTGATAATCATCAAGTGCTGTTCTCACTTTTTTCGTTGTGCTATGCAATCTTGATAATACCCATTCATCTAATTTCGTACGTTTAACTTCATACTTTTCTTTCGGATTATACTCATCTAACTTTGCATATAAAACGTAGAAGCTATATACATTGACTAACGTATCTACAAATTTAGATTTTGCTTCCAGTACTGTTCTTTCAGAAAAACGCTTTGCATTCCACGGAGCACTGTCAACAAGTAGAGCCCATCTTAAAGCATCTGCACCAAACTGATTTACTAAATCAACTGGATCTAGTGCATTTCCTTTACTTTTAGACATTTTCTGTCCTTCCTCGTCTAGAACATGCCCTAGTGATAACACTCGTTTATATGGTACTTTCCCTGTATATAGCGCTGATACGGCTAATAAACTATAAAACCATCCGCGTGTTTGATCAATGCCTTCTGCAATAACATCTGCTGGAAACTGTTCTTCAAATAACTCTTTATTTTCAAATGGATAATGATATTGTGCAAACGGCATGGAACCACTATCAAACCAAACATCGATTACTTCTGGTGTGCGATTCATTGTACTTCCGCATTTTTCGCAGCAAACTTGCACTTCATCTACATACGGCTTATGCAATTCTAAATCTTCAGGTGTTTCTTTCGTACTATGCTTTCTTAATTCGGCAATGCTTTTCGGTGCGAATTGATGATCGCAGCTTTCACATTCCCATACGTTTAAAGGTGTTCCCCAATATCTATTCCGGCTAATATTCCAGTCCACCATGTTTTCTAAAAACTTACCAAACCGTCCATGCTTCATATGGTCTGGATACCACTTAACAGAATCATTATTTCGTAAAAATGTTTCTTTAATCTCAGTTGTTCGGATTAACCAGCTTTCTCCTGCATAATAAAGTAATGGTGAATCACAGCGCCAGCAATGCGGATAGCTATGTTCATATTTTTCTTTATGATATAGCAAACCTTCTTTCGCTAAATAACGAACGATATCAACGTCACAATCTTTTACAAACTTACCTTTAAGAAATGGTACTGCATCCGTATACTCACCTTTCTCATCTACAACATGTAAGAACGACAATCCTTCACTTTGAACGACTTTATAATCGTCCTCCCCATATGCTGGAGCGATATGAACGAGTCCTGTACCACTATCTGCTGTTACAAAATCTGCTGCAATTACGTGGTACCCATTTGTAACTTCCTTCATCGGAAACGGTGCTGTATAAGATATGTTTACTAATTCTTCGCCTTTGTGAACAGATAATACTTCATAGTTTTCTTTTAATACTTCTTGTACACGCTCTTTCGCAACAATGTATACATACCCTTCTTGTTTCGCTTTAACGTATTCCATATTTGGATGTACGGCAAGTGCAACATTCGCTGGAAGTGTCCACGGCGTTGTCGTCCATCCAAGGAAATATTCATTTTCACTATCTTTTACTTTAAACTTAACCGTTGCGCTTAAATCTTTCACTGTTTTATATCCTTGTGCAACTTCATGTGAACTAAGCGATGTTTGACAGCTTGGACAGTATGGAGAAACTCTATGTCCTTTATATAACAAACCTTTTTCATGAATCGTCCCTAAAATATTCCATACACTTTCGATATATGGATTCTCTAGAGTAACGTATGGATCATCCATATCTACCCAATATCCAATGCTCTCCGTAAATTCACGCCACTGCTTCTCATACGTGAATACACTCTCTTTACACTTTTGAATAAATGGCTCAATGCCGTACTCTTCAATCTCATGCTTACCTGAAATACCAAGTTGTTTTTCGACGCCTAATTCTACAGGTAATCCATGTGTATCCCAGCCAGCTTTTCTTAACACTTTATATCCAGCCATCGTTTTATATCTTGCTACTAAATCTTTAATTGCCCGACCAAGTGCATGGCCGACGTGTGGTAAACCGTTCGCCGTTGGTGGTCCTTCATAAAACACAAACGATTGTGCGCCTTCTCTATTCTGAATTGATTGTTCAAAAATGCCCTGTTCGTTCCACTGCTTACGAATACGTGTTTCTCTCCCTACAGCCGACTCTTTTACATCTACTTTCTTCATCTACAATCACTCCTTTGAATGTTTTAAAAGCACACAAAAAAACCGCCCCTATGAAGTAGGGACGGGTTTACCCGCGTTACCACCCTAATTCTATTAGCTTTTCACTAATAGCACTTAGCAACGTACTAATATACGCGTTCTTTGTAACGGTAGACATCCGTCCGAGCTTACTTTATTCAGCCACGGCTCCTCGGAGATGATTTTCAAATAACGTCTGCACACCGGCTTTCAGCAATACACCGGCTCTCTGGAGAACAGCTCACTATTTTACTCTTTCTCGTCTTCAGATTTGTATACTTTATTAAAAGTTATTTTATGCCATTAAACAATTAATTGTCAACTAATTCGAAATATATTTTTATTTATACCCTTTTTCTCTATTCTTATACAATTACTTTTCAAATTCTCGCAATCCTGCTAAATCTTCATCTTCCTCTGCAAGTTCAGCGAAAAATCCTGTTTCATCTTCACGAAGCACAATTTCAAGTTCATCTCTTGCCTCTTCATTTCTGTTTAATGATGTTAAATAACAAGCATGATCGTATCTTGCTAACAAGTCAGTAGCATCAATTGCTAATATTTCACTTGTTATTTTTTCTGCCTTTGTCGTTTGCCCAGCTCTATGATACGAAGATGCTAAAGCAAGAAGAATTGCCGTTTCATTCGGATGATATACAGAAGCGTCTTCTAATAACTGAATCGCGTCCTCAATTCTCTCTTGACTTTGATATATTTCTGCTAAAGCAAGGAATCCTCTACTTACAAATGGTGTTTTCTCAATTAATTGCAAGTAAATTTTTTCGGCTTTTCTTTCTTCGCCTAGCTTACATAATACATTCGCTTGTAAAAGAAGAGTATCATAATCATCCGGTAGCTCTCGGACCATTTGTTTCGTTAATTCAAAAGCGTCTCGTAACATATCTTCTTCTTCACACTCAATGAAAAGATTTACAAGTTGCTTCGCTACATCATAATCCCACTTATTTTCTAACGATGTTTGTAAAACCTCTATAGCTTCTTTATTCATCGCCGCATTCTCATAAAATATTGCGAAACGCTGCGCTGCCATACTATTTTTCGGATTTAACTTTAAGGAGATTTCAAATAAATCAATAATAACTGTAATCATTGAAATTTCCTTCGCACGATTTTTCATACGATAAAATGCTCTTGTAAATATAGATTTTTTCGGTTGCTCATTTTGTTGCCTTTCTACTAATCTTTCGGCAACCGCAGTAGCTGCATACATAAACGCTGTACTTCTTTCTGCTTTTTTCACCTTTAGCGTATGAAGTACGTCTCGTATTTGGGATAATTTTTTATGTTGTTCCATTGCTTTTACGTACACACCAAAAATACGTTCACTTTCCAAATCTTTATGCATTACTTTCAGCGCAACTTCGATTGCTTCTGCATTCTGCTTTTTAACTAGCAATTTCGCATAATGATATAGTACTTCCACATGCGCTTCATCTATTTTCATTGCGCATTCGATATATTCTTTTTCTTTATCTATGTCATTCATCGCGCCAAACACGTATGCAATCGCATCTAAACGCCATGTTTCAGGAACTTCTTCCTCCAATTTTTCTAGTTCAACTAGCAATTCTTCCTGAAGATTCATTTCTACTGAAAGCTGCGCTAAATATTCCATATTTATATGCATTGGTTCTTCTTTCATCGCCTGGACCATATGCTTTTGTTCTTTGGAACGATTCTCTTCTTTTTCGTATATTTCAGCAAGCTGCAAATGTACACCTAAGAAGTTCTTATCCATTTCTAAACATGTTTCATACGCATGCTTCGCTTCTTGAAATTGCCCTAACGCCATGAATGTTTCACCGATACGGAAATACGGCAATGAATCTTGTTTTTTCTTAAGTGCATCATTATACCGTTTTATCGCCTGATCATACTGTCCAATAGATTCATATAAAACACCTGCGTAACAACCGTATTCAATTACATCCTCTTTTTCTTTTTCTAACGTTCTTAAAAATGCTATGCCTCGTTGCACAAAAGCTGTGTCTTTTATTCGATTTACATACTCATCCAACACGCTCGCTATATTAGCGTATACGCTTCGTATACCGTTCTCTAATTTAGAAAGTGCAAGTTTTAACTCTTTTTCATCCTCACCTAATGCCATTTCAGCATCCCATAACACCATACCAGCATTCATAAGGAAATCTTGATTGTCTTCAAATTGCTTATTAATACTGACAATATAGTTTTTTGCATCCTTATATTGTTCCTTTGCCATATAAACTTGAATTAAACCGAAATGAGAATATACATCTTCATTATTTTCTTCTAAAGAACGCTTATATATAGTTTCCGCTTCTTCAAGTTCATCATTTTGAAAATGAAAATCTCCTAAACGAACATATAAAGACGCCTGATCTTCACAATTTTGAATTCCTTGTAATAGAATTTCCTTCGTATTTTTCTCATCATCCAAATCCGATTCATAGATTTCCGAAAGCTTCGTATATAAATAGGCTGCTGTTTTATCTAATTGAATCGCCACTTTAAGTCCTTTTACCGCCAAATACACTTTCCCTAAATACTGAGCACATCTTGCACGTTCATACCATATGTGCGCTTCATATTTATATTCTTTTAATAAATCATTAAAGAATCCATATGCTTCTTCATATCGTTCTAAATCTATTAAAATTAAACCGTGATTTACAAGTGTAAACCTTTCTGGACTACGTTCTATAGCTGTTAGAGAATACTCTAGCCCCTTTTCGGATTGATCCATATACATGTATGATAATGCTAAGAAACTCCACGCAACTGGTTGATCTGCATCCAATTGTAATGATGAACGAAAACTAGCAATCGATTCTGCATAATTATCTTGCTCAAAAGAATAACGTCCATTTATAAAATGATACAACGCTTGATTGCTTTTCTTCTCCACACTTTGAAGCATCTGTCCTGCTTTTTCCATATCCTGCAGACGAATAAAACACTGTGCACTATGCAATTTCACAAAGTCAGAGCTCGGAAACTTTTTCATTAATTTTTCTATACAAAACTGAATAAAATCTTTATCTACTTCAGCATCTAAATGTTTAATCGTATATAACCAAGTGTTTGGATTTTCACTTGTTTCTTTTAAAAATAGTACTAATTTTTCAATTCCCTCTTTATCTTGCTCACCTAAATGATCTGTAAGAGAAAAGATTGTTTTATAATAAGTGTGTTCTTCCTCATTTAAAAATGAAAGTTGTTCCATTCTATCTTTTGGTATAAACGTAATAGCTAAACAATCTGTATAACGATATTTTTCTTGCAACTTATCATATTCCACAAGAATCGGTTCCAAGAAATTCGGATCTTGAATATAAAAAGCTTGCAGTACATCGTCATAACCAGAAAGCACTTGTACATGGGAAGCGTGCTCAATATCTATACTTAATAAAACGGGAATACCTTGATTGAGTAATCTCTTATAATTTTCCTCATTCCCTTGAAAATAACGATATTCGTAACCTTGCTCTTCTATATATGTAACTGTATCTGAAAACTTAGAACCTGTTACATCAAAAATATGTTGAGCAATTTCATCTTGCGTACGTTTTTCTCCCCATACCCCTAACATCATTTCCAAACTTGTCGGAACGCAATAGTTATCCTTTTGTACAACCGGAACTATCGGTAAACGAACCTTTTTTCCATCAGGATTTTTTTCTATATGATGATATAGAGAATTTTTCAAACTCTTTTCACTTTTCAATAGTGCTTGCAAATCGTGAATATTATTCATTTTATAAAATGCTTCTGCACGTAAATGTATAAAATAAGTTGTATATGCATGATGCGGAAGCATATGATTGATTTTATCTATTACCGCTAACATTTCTTCATAGCGCTCTAAATCTAATAAATATTTTACTTTTTCAAAATAGAAATATGGTACTTGAGGGAACTTTGCAATCGCATCATTAATGAGTTGTAACGCTCGCTGCTGTTCACCTTTATATGCATATAATTGCGCCAATAAGTACGTAGCTAACTCTTCACAATCTTTATGCTGCTGACCGAATAAAAGTTGTTCCTCTGCCTTCTCCCACTCACCAGTCTGTATATATAAGTAACCCCATTTATCAAAAACTGCACGCGTACTATATTTTTCCGCCCTTTGCATATAGGCATAGGCCTCTTCATTTCGCTTCATATCTAGCAAACATCTAACTAACGTAAAGTATGCTTTCGTTAAAACATCCGCATCAGTTTCCTCTTCATTTACCTTTTCCAAAGAGGCTTTTAACAATTGTTCAGCATCAAGGATTTTACGCTCATCAATTAATTCATCACAATATAAAGAGAGCGTTCTCATATTTGGGAATTTTTTATAAGTATAACGAATTAAAAAGGAGCTATATTGATGCATCAAACCTTCATCAGCAAGACGAATTAATGTATCAAACTCCTTAGGTGACGAGACGTTAGAAAGCCAGTTCTTCACGTATGATAACTTATTCGTTTCTTTTATATGCGCAATTTCATTATTTATCTCATGTAATCCATCTACGAATCTCTTTTCTTTCAAACAAATCTCTAATTGCTTAAAATCTAGCATGCATTCACCTCAAATTATTATTTATACTGCCATTTGCAAGCAGTATTCTAACCTACTTGCTTAGATTTTACACATCATATAGTATGCATTCAACTAAAACCTCATATAATGAACGATATTATTTAATATTATTCAAGTTTATAACTAAATATCTTAAAAACGATACTTTTTCTCGTTATTTTGTTTAATTTGATGAAATAACATGTATTATTCGAAGATGGGTTTTATCTTCTTTTTTGAGCCTTCATTCAGTGGATGAAATTATATTAACGATTTGATAAGATATATCGATTCACCGAAAAATCTTGATAATAATGATAACCTATCCATATTAGAAATGTAGCAATTCTCCTTCTCCCTTACTTTTCTAATATGATATTTACTTCTTTATTTCACCAAATGTAATTTTCATATTCGGAGCATATACTAAAGATGCATGTATATGAAACATTTCAAAAAATCGTAGTTCTGCTTCATATTGAGCGAGTGCATCAGCAAATGTTAAGCCCCGACTCATTAAACGGTCTATAAATTGTTGTTTTTCACCTGGATTACTAGCAATCCCCTCTTCTTTTAGAGAATTATATAATCCTTGCTTATCATTTTGATTTAAATTAGAATCTAAATAATTCACTTTATCACTTACTCTACATTCAATATTTTTAACACCTAATTCACTTAAATACATTGGTATTTTCATGCCAATATTGCCATCTCTACCACTTCTGTGTACATCTTCTTCAAATAACTTCTGCAAAACACCAAGCTGGATAATTTCCGATTGAATTAATCCGTCTAGCGTGTATGAGGACATATTAGAAATCCAATGTGGTTCAAAACAAATAACATGTCCGCCCTCCTTAATCAAATTTATCATTTTTTGCAACATTGCTTTGGGTGAATTCATATGTAATAAGAAGGCATGACAGATTGCTATATCATATTTATTTTCCAATTCAATTTCTGTAGCATCTCCTTCAATAAATTCTGATTCATATGGAAGCGAACGAAACAACTCTCTCGCTTCAGCTATTAATGCTTCCCCGCTATCAATACCTATATACTTTGATCCATTTGGAAGTAACGGCAACAAAATTAAACCTAAGTAGCCATACCCACAACCGTAATCAACAATATGTACTGGCTCAGAAATCTTCCAAACTGTATTTACTAAAAAACTTAAATAATCATCGTTATAATATAAATCTCTCGTATTTCTTAAATACGCTAGCTTACTATTCCAATCATACTCTTCCAAGTCCAACACCTCCTTTTATATACAAAACTAAAGTTCTCCATTCAATAAACGTATTCCTATGTTTCTAATATTTTTAGAGATGTTTAGTTCTAATTATTGCGTTAAATCGTACATGTTCTTTACTCTCCACCTATTTGACAAACTAATTTTTTTAAAAAAATAAAAAGGATTACATACCTGAAACGATATATAATCCTTTTCATAAAAAAGAAATACATAGAAGTTTAGATAGTACAATCACAATCTGAGCAATCGGTACAATCTATTACGTCACAATCTAAATTTCTCTTTTTTTTGCTTCTTTTTAAATAAAAATATAGTAGCACCATAAATAATACGCAAATAACAAAAGCTATTGTTGCTTCTATATATTTTTCATGAATGATAAAACCAATTCCACTTCCACCTGCTATAAAAATTAGAATTATGTAAATCCAAAACATGTAAGTAGCTACCTCCGTTGATATGTGGTTTAAGATGGAATCCATATAATACTAGATGCAATAAATAGTCCCATACCATTACCGCTTAATAAGCCAGTAGTTACTCTTAGCAAATTTGTGCTGCTTCGCCATTTCCACTTTTGGGTGAATCCATCAATTAATAATGGAATTTGAGCAAAAAAGGATAGCATTAATGAGAGACTAAACGAAGGTGTTATTAAAAAGTAAATTGGAAACATACATAAACCAATAAACATACCTGTGCATCGCGCACATAAAGGCATGTATTTTTGTAGTTTAAGAAAACTCCTTTCCGGTAGTCTATGACAAGGAATATTTAAAATAAAACTTCGAATCAATACGAACCATCCTCTCTACAAATATTTTAATTGATTTCGTAACAAAATTATAGAATTCTTACACTTCGTAGCGTATAACACTTTATAAATAAGAATTTATTTAAGAAAATACAAAAAGACAAATCAGGTTAATGACCGTCTGATTTGCCTTTTTGTTACAAAATTTTTATTTTACATCTCCTCAGGTGCCCCTACCCCAAGTAAACGTAATCCCTCTTTTAATACAACCGTCACAGCATAAGCTAATGCGAGTCTACTCTCTTTCTCTTCGCTCTCTTCTAATATACGAACATTTCCATAATATTTATTGAACGCTTGCGCTACATCTAATACGTATTTTGAAATAATAGATGGCTCATTTTTGTTGAAGGCCGCTTCAATTGCTTGCGGGAATTTATTGAGTAATTTTACTACACTCCAGCTGTAATCGTCTTTTAATTCAAAAGTACACGTTTCAAATTCTACACTTTCTTTTCTTAAAATAGAGCAGGCACGCGCATGTGTGTACTGCACATATGGTCCTGTTTCTCCTTCAAATTTCAACATATTTTCTAATGAGAATTCGATATTATGCATACGCTCATTTTTTAAATCGTGGAAGATAACTGCTCCAATACCGACTTGTTTTGCCACTTCTTCTTTTTGTTTTAAATTCGGATTTTTCTCTTCAATATTTTGTTCCGCAAGCGCAACAGCTTCTTCTAACACTTCTTCCAATAAAATAATTCTGCCCTTACGTGTCGACATTTTCTTACCATCTTTTAATATGAACCCGAACGGTACATGTTCCATACCATCGACCCAGTCATAACCAAGCTTTTTTAATACAGTGAAAAATTGATTGAAATGTAAGCTTTGTTCTGGGCCTACAACATATAACGCTTTATCAAATTCGTATGTGTTTTGACGATACAATGCCGCTGTTAAATCACGTGTTGCGTAAATGGTAGCACCATCTGATTTTCTAATTAAACATGGCGGCATACCTTCTTCTTCTAAATTAACGACTAATGCCCCTTCTGATTCTTCCAGTAAGTCGTACTCTTCTAAAATCCCAATAAAGTCTTCCATTTTATCGTTATAGAAAGCTTCTCCTTGAAAGTTTGTAAATTCCACACCGAGAAGTTCATAAATACGAGAAAATTCTTTTAAAGACTCATGACGGAACCAATTCCAAAGTTCGACTGCTTCTTCATTTCCTTCTTCTAGTTTTTTAAACCATGAGCGTCCTTCTTCTTCTAGTTCTTTGTTCTCTTTTGCTTCTTCATGAAACTGAACATATAACTTAAATAACTCACGAATTGGATCCTCTTTAACAACTTCTTCATTTCCCCATTTTTTATATGCAGTAATTAACTTTCCAAACTGCGTGCCCCAATCGCCAATATAATTGATTCCGACAACTTCATACCCACATTTTTCGGCGATATGTTTCAGCGAATTACCAATCATTGTAGAACGTAAATGCCCCATTGAAAAAGGTTTCGCGATATTAGGAGAGGAATAATCGATAACTACCGTTTTTTCACATCCAAAGTGATTTTGACCGTACTCTTCTTTCTCCGCTAAAATCGTTTTTAATACTTTATCACTTACTGTTTCACGATTAAAAAATACATTTACATAAGGACCCACAGCCTCTACTTTCGTAAAGAACGGATCATTTAATTTCTCCGCCAATTCCTTCGCTATAATAGCTGGTGATTTTTTATATTGCTTCGCTAGTGAAAAGCATGGGAACGCTGCATCTCCGAATTCATCTTGTTTTGGTGTTTCGATTAAATCTAAAATTTGATTTTTTGTTAATTCATTCGTAAAAATATTCGATAAACTTTTCGCAAACTGCGTTTTATAATTCATACTATAACCTCCTTATTTTTTAAAACACAAAAAACTCGTCTCTAAAAAAGAGACGAGTTTTAACCCGTGGTACCACCCTTGTTGTTCATTTCGAACCACTTTCCCGTTTATAACGAGGACAGGGGGCCTCGGCTTACTCTACTATTCGTTCAAGAAGCGTCTCCGAAGTGCGCTTCATCTTTTTCTTCTGCACTAGGCTCACACCATCCCTAGCTCGCTTTCCTTCTGAAAAAGATTACTCTCTTCATCACAGACAGTATATTTAATTAATTATTGCTTATTATACATCTTTTCAAACAATTAGCAAGGGTCAATTACACCAAAGTGAAACTTAGCACTTTTTCTTTTGTATACGTGAAAATTATGTTTTTCAAATCTAGAACTACGAAAATGATCTTTCAGAACGACACGCTTTCTCGCCACACGCTTCGCTTCCGCAATTGTTTCGTCAGTAATATCATGATACAAAGCGAAGTGTTTTAATCCTTTAATTCCATCTGATTCTATGACAGTTTCTTCAAACATTGGATCAAGGTAAACAACGTCATAACTATTATCTTCACATTGTTTTAAAAATGCAAAATGCTCTGTTTGCTTTACATCGATTCTTTGCATTGCTTCATCGATTTCAGAAACGGATGAAGACCATGTTTGCAAGCCTTTTCCCATGATGTAAGACATATATTCGTTTCCTTCAAGCCCTGTTACTTTTCCACTTTCACCAACAACATAACTAGCTACAATACTATCTGATGCCATACCGAGCGTACAATCTAATACTGTCATTCCGCTCTCTAATTTAGCAGCTTGTATAAATGGATCATGTTCTCCGCGCATTAACCTTTTCACACGAAACATCGCTGAGTTTGGATGAAAGAAAAACGACTCTTCCGTACCTTTTGGATAAATGGCTAATCGATTTTTCCCTACGACAAGTACATCTTGTTCATACTGCTCATGCAGTTTATGTACTGGTATGTCATTACGTTTAACGAAAGAAAGATTTAATTCTGCTGCTACCTTGTTTGCATAATCTTTCATTTCTTTATTTGTTCTTCCTGCTGTTGTTACTATCATTTTTTCACCTCTATATAAAGAAAAGAGGGAGATTCACTCTCCCCCTACTTTAGCAATTCTTTTCGAAAGCTTGTTCTAAGTTTGTAATAATTTCGTCCATTGTTGCGCCTTCAATTTCATGACGGTGAATGAAGTGAACAACTTCTTTTCCTTTTAGTAATGCCATAGATGGTGAAGATGGAGGAATTTCTCCGAAGTATTCACGCATTTTTACAGTAGCATCTTTATCTTGACCTGCAAATACAGTTACAAGATGATCAGGTTGTTTTTCAGCACGTACAACCGCTTGACCTGCTGATGGGCGTGCTAAACCAGCTGCACAACCACAAACAGAGTTTACAACTACTAAAGTTGTACCTGATGCATTCTCCATAAATTCTGTTACAGCTTCTTCTGTAGTTAACTCTTCAAATCCAGAACGCACTAACTCTTGGCGCATTGGAATTACCATTTGACGCATGTATTCTTCATATGCATTTGACATCTTGTATCTCTCCTTCAACTTTCATTCCAAATTTATCATATCACGCTCTATTAATAGGTGCAAAAGAAAGATAACGATGATTTCATTTTTTTGTAGGGATTTCACAAACCCCTTCACGACAGTGTCCAACTGGGACAAGTTTTCTATTGTTGGCAATATAATCGTATACTTTACTTCCAAATCCAAGTACGATAGATAGTTTTATAAAAGGTACTGCAAACCAATAAGATGGAACGGCCTTTGCTAATACGTTAATGCTATGAATTCCGTCATACCACTTATTATTTTTTAAAATATACAATCTTTGTTCCATCTTACTTTGTAATTCTTGAGAAAGTTCATACTTCTCAACTACATCTTCATCTCGAAATGAAACAAATTTCATCTTACCCTTTTTATCTAATCTTTTCGTACGTTCTGCAACCGCCGTACACATCGGGCACCAACTATCATAGAAAACAATCATAAACTATTCCCCTTTACGAGACTCCGTCATTTGCTTCCATACTGATCCTTTTGCTTCTTCGCCGCCTTCAATACGTTCTAAAGCTAAACGTGCTTGCATCGCCACTTCAAACTCCGGATCATCTTCTGCTGCTTTTAGTGCCGGAATTGCACTTTCATCACCAAGTTCAAATAAGAACATTGCTGCACGCCAGCGTACTAATTTACTTGAATCTTTCAGAGATTTAATCATAACGAACATCGCTGCTGGATCACCTACGTCTGATAAGCAATCTCCTGCTGTACGACGAACGCTTACTGAACGATCTAATAACGCTTTATATAATAACGGCAATACTCCTTCACCTTTTACCATACCTAAATAAGCTGTTGCTAAACGGCGGATAGATACTTTCTCATCATCTAATGCCATTTTCAATACCATCATATCTTCTTCCGTTGGATCCATTTGTTCTAAAGCTGCAAAACGGTTTTTCCAGTCAGAATCTTTCATCATCTCTTCTGTTACTTTATATGGCTCACGCTTTTGAATCGTTACTTCAACAGCACCTGCTTGATCTAATAATTCTTTAACCGTTTCATTTACCCGTTCTTCTGAATAAGCAGCAATAATTTCTTCTACTACTTCTTTCCCGATTTCTTCAAAATTACCGTAACGTGTACTTTGCTCTACCCACTTACGCTCTTTCACAACGTTAGGTGCAGACATTTGCACTTTCATAATTGATTCTTTAAAACGATCAGGTAAACCAACACGCTCTTCTGAGGTTCCATCTGTTAACTTCACTTGCATCGGAATTGTAAAGAACATTTGAACAAACACTTTCACTTCTCCAAAATGAGAAAGTTGTTGTTCTTCGCTTTCTTCCACTATTTCTTCACCGAAAACAGCACGAACTTGTTGTAATAAAACTTTCCAGTCATACTTCGCATTTCGCTCCACTGCTAAAAAGTCTGCAACATGATACACACCTTTAATGCCTTCAATCTTCAAAATTTCTTGCACTTGCACTGGTGCTTGTTCTTTATTTTCATTTGTATAATTATTACGCGCTCCTGATGGTAATACTTCATTCAAAATAACTTTCATTGTATTTGGACTTGGCGTCGGTTCAATTGCTTTAATCTTCACGTAAAAAACTCTCCTTTATTGCGTGTTCTTAGCTGTATTGTAACATGTTACCCCTTTATACTCCTACTCGGATGCTTAATTTTATTGATTTCTTCCCATCATCATACTTTCTCTTTCCACCTAATTAATCCGAAACTATCATTAAAATTCTAATATTATTGCGATGCACTCTCCCGCCTTCTCTCTAAAAATGTAATATTCTCAATCAGAACTTCAGTTCTATATACTCTCTTTCCTTGTTCATCATCGTAATTACTCGTATGAATACGCCCTGTAATCCCAACAAGTGAGCCTTTCGTACAATATTCTGTTACATTTTCAGCCGACCTTCTCCATACAACACAATTAATAAAATCTACTTGTTGCTCACCTAAACTATTTCGAAAACCTCTATTCACCGCAACACATATTCGTGCATAAGCGACACCTTGTTTTGTGTAGTATAATTCTGGCTCCTTTGTCAATCTACCGATTAATACAACTCGATTCATCATAAGTTATACCACCTCACATATTTTTCTTCATTGTAAGGAAAAATGTGTGCAGGGTAAAAAGTGCAAAATGATATATTTTCAAGTAAAAAGTACTACTTTATATCTTTTAAAAGTAAAAAAGAAACCCTACATAGTTTAAACATGTAAGGTTTCCAAAAACATTATACTTTACTGCAAGATATGTAATATCCTCCGCGGGCCATCTTTATTTCAGCGCGGTACATTACATTTTCTAGGTAGAAAGTAATCGGTTTAACTTTACTCTCAATTTTTAATTGTTCATTACATTCAGCTGTATATCCTTCGATAGCTGAACGAATGACTTCTGCTGATGGATATGTTAAAGCGTCATCTAGTTCTATGAAAAAACTTTTAGAAAATAGTTTTTTCATAATCCCTTTTTTCTCTTTCATCATATTCCATCCCTCTTAATTCAAGTTGCCAACATCATATTTTAAATTTATCTTTGAAAATAAAAAAAACCTGCACATTTCATGCAGGATTTTTTTATTAGTCATTTTTCGTAAAGTAAGAAACGAAACGAAGAATTTCTAAGTATAACCATACTAGAGTCATCATTAGACCCATTGCACTGTACCATTCCATATATTTTGGAGCTTGGCTACGTGCACCGCTTTCGATTAAATCGAAATCTAGTAATAGATTTAATGCAGCAACTACAATAATAACTGCACTAATGATCATACCAATTGTCCCACCTTGGTGAATATATGGAACAGAAACACCGAACATGTTTAGTAAGAATACGATTAAATACATAACCATAATTCCCATTGTTGCTGCCATAACACCTGTGCGGAATTTATCAGTTACCTTCACTACGCGTGTTGCATATAAAACTAACATCGCAAATAGAATTGAGATTGTTAGTAATACAGCGTTTAAAACGATAGAATCCTGAAATTTCATTGCATAAACTGCTGAAATACTTCCTAACACTACCCCTTCTACTGCCGCATAAATCGGTGCACCAATTGGTGATATGCGCGGGAAGAAGATAGATGCAAACGCAACGATTGCCGCAATAACTAAAGCACCAATTAATACTGGCATTTTCATCGTACCATTTGACATCTGTATGTATGAATAGACAGACGTTGCAAGCAGCAAGATAAGCATGATAAACGTTTTGCCTACTGTTCCGCCAATAGTCATCGCAGAAGTATTTGCTCCCTCTTTACGGAATGCCTCTTTTTTCAACATTGGATTAGATGTTCTCATTTTTTCCCTCCTAAAATAGGTTCTACCAATAGTGTAAAGTTTTTCTCTTTACTTTTCAATATATGCAGCTTGTTTTTATTTTAATCCTTCAACGATGTCGGATAGTTCACTCCATCGTTCCATCGTTTTTTCTAGCTCTTCTTCTATCTTCTGCCCTGCTTCAGATAATTCTTGGGCCTTTGTGAAGTCAGATCCAACATTCGTAAGTTCTTCTCCAATTGATTCAAGTTTCTCTTCTAGTTGTGCAATTGTATCTTCAATTGTTTCCCATTCACGCTGCTCATTGTAAGAAAGTTTACGTTTACGTTGTTGTTTCGGAGCCTCTTCTACTACTTTTTTCTCCTTTTGAACTTCTGCTTTCTCAATGAGTTCTCTCGTTTTTTCCATTTCTAAATACTCTGTATAACTACCTAGGAATTCACGCACTTCGCCTTCGCCAGTAAAGATGAACAATTCATCTACTACTTTATCTAAGAAGTAACGGTCATGCGATACAGTTAAAACGACACCTGGGAAATCTTCTAAATAATCTTCTAGCACTGTTAATGTTTGTGTGTCTAAATCATTCGTAGGCTCATCAAGTAATAGTACGTTTGGTTCTCCCATTAAAATACGCAATAAATATAACCGTCTTCTTTCGCCACCAGATAGTTTACCAAGCGTTGTTCCATGTGAATGCGGTAGGAATAAGAAACGTTCTAGCATTTGAGATGCGCCAATTACTTTTCCGTCTGTCGTATGAATAACTTCCGCAATTTCTTTAATGTATTCAATCATACGCTGGTTTAAATTCATCTCTTCATTTTCTTGCGTATAATAGGCAACTTTTACAGTTTGTCCTACTTCAATTTCACCACTATCAGGAGAGAATTTTCCTGCAAGCATATTTAATAGTGATGATTTTCCGCTTCCATTTGCTCCGATGATTCCGATACGATCACCAGGCTTCACAATATGATTAAAGTTATGTAATACTGTTTTATCACCAAATTTTTTCGTTACATCTTTTAATTCAAGTACTTTCTTTCCTAAACGACTTCCACTTAGTGCAATATCAACTGATTGCTTCGCTGCTGGTCCTTCTTGTCCCTTCAGCTCATCAAAACGCTGAATACGCGCCTTTTGTTTCGTAGAACGGGCTTTTGCACCACGGCGAATCCAAGCAAGTTCACGACGATATAAATTTTGGCGTTTTGATTCTTGTGCCGATTCTTGCTCTTCACGAAGTGCTTTCGCTTCTAAAAATGTACTGTAGTTTCCTTCGTAGCTATACAGTTTACCGTTATCTAATTCAAAAATACGGTTTGTCACACGGTCTAAGAAATAACGATCATGGGTTACAAGTAATACCGCACCTGTATATCTTGCTAAATATTCTTCTAACCATTCAACTGTCTCATGGTCAAGATGGTTCGTAGGCTCATCCAAAATTAATAAATCAGGTGTTTCAATAAAACATTGCGCCATTGCAATACGCTTTTTTTGTCCACCAGATAGGTTTCCAACAGTTGCTGTAAAATCAGTAATTCCTAATTTCGTTAATAACGATTTTGCATTCGCATTTGCTTCCCATGCACTCATCGCATCCATACGTTGCTGCACTGCAAATAATTGTTCCTGTACTTTTTCATTACTTGGATCTTTTTCGATATTTAATAACGATTGTTCATAATCACGAAGAAGACGAATTAAAGGTGTATCACCATGGAACACTTGCTCTAATACTGTTAGTTTTTCATCAAACTCTGGTTGCTGTGATAAATAACTAATTGTATATCCGCGTGAATGCGTCATATCACCTGTATCAGGAGTTTCTAATCCTGCAATAATTTTTAATAACGTTGATTTACCAGTACCGTTTACACCGATAATTCCGACACGTTGTCCTTCTGTAATACTACATGATAATCCATCAAATAACGGTTTTTCTCCGTATGATTTCGATAAGTTCTCCACAGTTAACATTTTCATATTTGTGCATTCCACTCTTTCATAAATTGTTCAATAAACTGTTCCATATAACGATGACGAACTTCAGCCTCTTGTTTTGCTGCGTTCGTGTTCATTAAATCTTTTAGTTTTAAAAGCTTTTCATAAAAATGATTTAAAGATGGATCATTATTTTTTCTATATTCATCTTTCGTCATCACTTCTCGAGGAGGGATAGTTGGATCATACATTAATCTCCCTTTCGCTCCTCCGTATGCAAATGTTCGAGCTATTCCAATTGCACCAAGAGCATCTAAACGATCCGCATCTTGAACAATTCTCCCTTCAAGTGACTCAACTGTGCCACCATGACCGCCCTTATAAGACATATTGGCGATGATATGAAGAACATGCTTACTTTCCTCTTCTTCAACACGTAACTCTTCTAACCAATCAGAAACTTTTTTCATTCCTGCTTCTTCACTCTCATTTAACTTCTCATCTGCTACATCGTGAAGTAATGCTGCCATTTCAATTATAAAACGATTTCCCCCTTCTTGCTCGGATAAAGAAATCGCCAATTTATGTACGCGTTCAATATGATACCAATCATGCCCACTCGCATCTTTTTCTAAAATATGCTTTACGAAAGTTATTGTTTTTTGTATTTTTTCTTGTTTTATCATTTTATCTTCACCCAGTTACTTATTGTAACACGCCCGCATTTTTTCATCACATATTTTCTTGTCCGCCCATACACTAGGTGGTAGGCATCATTATGAAGGAGGAATAAAAATGTTCTATAATAACCAACCGCCTTACCCACAACAACCATTTTCCCCTCAACATCAGGAACAAAGATATGCCGAACAATATGAGGAGCAAGAGACACAACATCAAGAGCCACAATACGAACAAAATCCATACGCAACACCGCAAACTCAAGGAGCTGAATATCAACAAAATCCATATGACACACGTCCAAATTATGAATATCCTCAAAACCCATATGCAGCACCACCAACTCAAGAACAACAATATCAGCAAAATCCATACACAACTCAGTACACTCAAGAACAACAAAATCCATATGTACCGCAGCGCACCCAAGAACAACAATATCAGCAAAATCCATATGCAAATCAGCCACAACAGCCAATGTATCAACCAAACTCCGAACAACGTGTCTCACCACCTGCACCACCAACTATCGATCCGACGCAACCACAAATTTTACCGCCTGGTCCAACATTCGATATTACACAGTCACAAATTTTACCACCAGGACCTATTACAGAACCAACACAACAACAAATTCAACAAGTTGTCGGTACACAGTTTTTACCTTTAAAGAAACCTGTACTAGATTTCGTAAAACCTTGGGTAGATTACGGTTTAAATGAAGCAAAACATACATCACATCAACACGCTTTAACTGAGGTTGCTGCAATTATGTTCTTAGTTGGTAAAGGATTCAACCCAACGATTGCTCATTATATTGTTGAATCTTGGGAGAAGAATGAGCAGTTTTAAGGTGGTTCATTTTATATTATATAAAACTAGAAAAGTGTCACAAATGCCTGTTATACAAGCATTTGTGACACTTTTTATTTGTTATATTATATTCTATTGCAAAAGGGGATTTCATATTTTTTCACGTGTTTTTATATTATTTGTGAGCAATGTTTTCCCCTACTACTCACAATACAACTATAACATGCTAATTCCAAAACAACCGGCACATATACTGCCAAAAAGCGGTCAAAACTCTGCCACTTATTTTAATTTACTAATAGCCTTTATTTCCCTAGACAACCTCACTACAACAGCCATAAAGAATAGATTGAATTTTATTTAGGTATTATGCTTGATCTGATTGTAGAACATGTAATGGAGGCGGAATAATCCAACTTTTTTTCTTATTCAGTCGAAGTAATATAGCTCCAGCTTGTGCTTTTTTCATATGAAATTGACCAAACATCATTCCAACATCTTCTCGAAGAGATTGTCCCATAGCTTGACTACATGCTACTAACCCAGCAGCAAGATCCATAGAAACTTTAGCTGCAATTTCTGCATCATTAATACGAGCACCAGGAGGAATCGTTTCAATAGATGCAACTGGTCTTTCTGGAGGTGCTGGTGGTAATGCAACACCATTCAATTTTAATATATTTTTTAATTCTTCAACTTCTGATTGGATATCATTCTCTACAAGGTTTTCTAAAAATTTCTTTAAATCCTCGTCTCCTGTGTGGTTAATAAGAACTTGATATCCAGCAATTGCACCTTGTGCCGCTGCAAGGTAACTCCAAATCCCAAAGACTTCTCCGTAGTGCATTGGTTCATTTTGTGGATTTCCACTTAAAATACCCATAAAAATATTCCTCCTTAAAGAAATTAGACTTTTAGCAACAATACTTACTATAGAAAAAATTTTCCCAACCATGTTCTGGATTAAAGAAAATAAGTTCTTATAACTCATAAGGAACACCTTACCCAAATATAGTAATTACCTCTCATAGAATGTACCGTTACCAAAAATTTATTCTTATAAAGAATAAATACATTTCAATTAACTTAATCCATTATTATAAGTACTTTTAATAATATAAATTAAAGATGTTTATCGGAATTTCAATTCAAATGGTTTTATATATTTTCAACCGAATATTGTCTAAAGGAACTGGAGACATTACTAAATACGAAAGGAGGGAAAACCATGAAGAAAAAACTTTCATCTATTTTAGGTGCCCTATTACTAACTATTATGGTTTTTGGTACAAGCGTCCATGCTGAATACGATGGATATAATACGAATAGAGTTAACAATAATAATATTACAACTCGAGTTAATGACAATAACATGAATAGAGTTAATAATGATGTGAGAACTCGAAATGTAAATACGACAAATGATTTAAATGATAATCGTGATAAAAATAATAATTGGGCTTGGCTTGGTTTATTGGGACTAGTAGGATTATTTGGTCTTAGAAAAAAAGACAAAGATCCAGAAACACGTTAATGTAGAACATTGCATTTAATTTTAAAAGATATTTATTTATCAAAAGAATACAAAATGAATAAATTATGAATCGCCTTTACTAAGGCGATTTTTTATTTTTTTTAGAATCAATAACAATCACATAAAAACGGATACTATTAATCGGAAACAATGAATTTCTTAACTTGATGGTAATGGAGCATTACGTCCATTTGACGAACTACGCTTCTTTTTATGCCGTTTCTTCACTTACCCATATCTTATATTTTGTGTAACTGATCCTTTCGCTAGAGCCCTTGATATTCATAGCTTCATAAACCTTCTCTTTTTGAGTTACACAACACATAAAAAATGGGTAATTATAAAAATCAAAAAATAAAAAGGATGTTGCTATATTTTAAATTTAATCATAGCTTTATCCATCGCATCTTGATTGACACCTATGTATCTTAACGTAACCCTTTCAGATGAATGATTAAATATCTCCATAAGTAAGGCTATATTCTTCGTCTGCGTATACATGTGATACCCAAATGTCTTACGTAATGTATGTGTCCCTATCTCATCTAATCCGAACTCTGCTGCTATACTTCTAAGTATCTTATATGCCATGCTGCGACCAATCGGTTTATTCTTTCCTTCTCGACTCTTAATTAAATACTCACTATCTTCTCTTTCTTCAATGTACCAACGTAATTCTCTTTTTAATGCTGGTGTCAATTGAATCCGTTTCTGTTTACCCGTTTTCTTTTCTCTCATTGAAATATGACTACCCTTTAAATCGCCTATTTTAAGCTTTAGAATATCACTTATACGCAACCCCGTATTAATTCCCATCACAAACAAAATATAATTACGTTCATTGTTTTCCTTTAGATATTCTTTAATATGTTGTATTTGTTCTGGATCACGAATAGGTTGAACAAAGTTCATAGATACTCCCTCCCATTCTGCTCTTCTATCTCATATACTTCTAATCTAAGAGCGAAAGCTAATTTATAAAAAGCATTAGATTTATTTCTTCTATATGTACGTTCACTCATACCAATATCGTTATAAATCATATAATCAAAGACTTCCTCATCTTCCAAATATCGTTTTACAATGATATCTCGTTGATTTTTGCTAAATCGACTTAATGCTTTATCAATTTGAAAAGATAAACGTTGTAATTTTAATTCTCTTTCACTCATTGCAACATTTGCTAAAGCAACATCTTCAGCTGGCTTTCCTACTATGTTTGTTGGACCATGATATCTTACCTCACTAGAGGCTGTGACCCTCATCTCGTTTCTAATCATCCCAAATTGTCTGTAAATACGAACGTTTTCTAAAATCTCTTCTAAACGAACCTGTGTTGCTTTTCGGTCAATTTTAGGTAAGAAAGTTAATTGCATCATATATAAAAACACCCCTTATTTATTTTGTTAATAAAAAACAAAAAGCGGACACCAAACTACAGAGCAATATCACTAATGCTCTTTATAGTTTGATGTCCGCTGGTTCTTCCAGTAGGACTAAATGTTTAATTGGTATTATTATATCATTTTCTCATATTTTAGTAACTTTCTTATTAGAAAAGGATTATTTTATTAGGTTTTCTATGAATTATTTTCCTCTATCTCTTGGCTTTCTTCTCTTATTTGACCGATTAATGAAACTACTGAACCGACCGCTTGGACCCAACTCCCCGTAATCACTATAAGCTGTCCATCCTCCTCATCGCCTTCCGAAATTCCCTCCACTTTATCCCGACTAGCTTTCAATTCATCTATTCCACCTATTGCCTGTAATGAATTACCAGTCGCTTGTAACACATTCCCGACAATGTTATACGATTCATCTATATTGGAACTATCCTCTATTTCCCCACTTATTGATGTAACACCACCTAATGCTTGTATCCAATTTCCTGCAATCACTAATTTTTTTGTGTTTCATCTTCAAATTCTATAATGAGTCCTGTTAGAACCGTTACATTACCAATTGATTGGATTGCGTTCCCAATCAATTCAAGGGATATTTCTCCTTGTCCATCAGCTTCCAGACCATTCCCCGTTGCCTGTAATACATTCCCCCATACGTTCAAGTCTTTTCTTAATTCGCTGTTCAATCTTTTTAAAGGTGTACTCCCAATCGCAGCAATAATTGTCCCTACTGCAACAAACCAAGCGCCAACTATCTCCTTAATCGGATCATCCATTCTCAATCTACCCCGTCATTAATTTAGTACTTACAGGATATGAATTGGCACATCTTCATGTTAATGGCCTACTTCTCTCCCTCCTGAATAAAACTCAATATTTCGTCAATAATGTAGATAGGCTGTTAGCCAGAACTCATTTAAAGTAGTTTTCTCTGTATCTCCTTGTAGGCAGCAGTTAGCTTTTGCTAGCTGCTCTTTTGCATACATTGTTATATTTAAACCCATACTAAACATTAGTTATGTGTATACATGACCAAAATTTCTAATAACAAATTTACTGTTCAAATGCATCCTTCGATTATTCTCCTTTTGGATGCATTTGAACTTTACAAAATGAGATTTTTATTAAGCTCATTTTCACTCCCACATAATATTTTTAATTCTGCTTATACTATAGCTGTAACTAAAAGTTACATATCATTTACTTGTAGGGCCTAATTTTCTTTTGTAAAACAAGTAGTTAGCTTATTAAGCTAGCTACTTTGTCGTGCAATATGAAGTTTTTCAATTCACTTTACCCGATGAATAAACTTTTAAGTTTCTAACTATACTACTCATGAGCTATTACAGATGTAGCTCAATCTTTCCAAATCACATTTGTTCATTCATTTAGCAGGCAGTTCATTTACCAACTGTCTGCCATCTTATTTTCATTGGTCCTTTATTATAAAATTCAAGAATTAATTCCCACAAATTATAGATACTATAGGTAGGCTAACAGCCATATTAGTTTTCCCATGAAATTGTGCGAATCACATATCCTTTAGAGAAAGTACTAAGAACATTGCAGTTAGCTTAATTAGCTAGCTGCTTTGTTTGTTAACCATTTTTTGCATGAATACAGTTTATATGCATAACTTTTAAATTGAAATCCATACTATATTTAGGTCTTAATATCTAAAACCCTTATTTCAACCTTAGACCTAACAAATCGCTCCTCTCCCTTCCCTGGGGCTAAGCAGTTAGCTATTGCTGGCTGCTCTTTTATTTTTATTAGATTGATGCACCAAAAAATTAAGAAAACTATGGAACTTCCAATGAACATTAGGTGAAAAACATAGAAAACGCAAACCTAAAAAGGGTAAATATGATGTTAATTGAGCATTTCAAACGTAAAGTAATAAGATAAAAACCCTATTCTATTTTTGGGTTTTACATTATAAAATTTAATTTTCATCCCAAAGTGAGGGTTTCACTCCTACACTTCGTAATATCATTATCTCGTGAATTATTTTAAAAAAACTTATTTATATATATATTTATACGTACGAATTATTTTACATTCAATTGAACTAACGGTTGCATGTTAATTAAAGAATGAATTAATAAACTACCAAATACCCCTTTAACTAAAAAAGGATGCTTGTCCATGTCAGATAGGGTATTTCTTTCATATCTTGTAATATCTTCATAGAAAGGAGAAAAGATCCTATGGAAAATGTAACGATACAACAAACAGAAGAATGCCCTACATGTCCAGAAGGCACTGTTTGTGAAGATAGTGATTTACTATGTATAAACATTCCTTGTACGACTACGGTAGTATTATTGGGATTGATTCGGTTAAATATTGGTCCATTATGTATTCGAGTTAGTTCAGTAGATGATTTATCAAAATTCTCAGACGAAGAGAAACTTGCCAAAGTACAACAGGCATTTGATGGACTAAGAAACACTCTCCCAAATTTTAATTCACTACCTAAAGAGTAACAGTTAGTAGGAAACGATTGCTCAACAAGGGCAGTCATTTTGTTTACTAACGGAGGCAATAGTGAAAGAAGGGAATCGTAACATTGATTCCCTTTTATTTTAGGTATGCTAACAGCCATATTATTTTTCCCATGAAATTGTGCCGAATCACATATCCTTTAAAGACAGTATTGAGAACATCGCAGTTAGCTTAATTAGCTAACTGCTTTGTTTACTGGCTGAATAAATTCAAAAAATATGTTAATTCTATAGATACACCAAGTTGGAATACGAATGACCATTGTATTCTTCTTATGCATGGAGTAGTTAGCTTTTGCTAGCTGCTCTTTTTTATTAGTCTGATTATAAAATTTTGTTCTTATTTATTTTTCACACCATATACTTCTAACCTAGACCCAGCTCATAGAGTTACCTCCTATCTTGAAGAGCACTTGTACATGGTGCTCTTTTTTAGCTTCCTCATTTCTACACAATGCAATTTTTGTGCAAAAGATACACACTCAATTAAAAATAACCTCATATGATATCTTCTATCCTCTCTTTTTAGAATAAATAGCCTTTACAGAGCACTTTCCAAAGTGCTCTAACTTTTACATATCAAATAGCGTTTTTGTTCCAATACTTCACATCCATGAAAAACTTACATTTGGTATCACGTACTCTTTTACACTAAGAGATTTGATCCGAAGAGCACTTATATATAGTGCTCTTTTTGGTATGGAATGTGAAATAAAGGCTTGCTCTTAAAACCTTTTATGTAATTATTATAGGTTTTTTCCTTACACCCGTGTGGTTGTTTACTCATAAGTTGTTAAAGTATAAATATAAATTGTTAGTTAATTTATAAGGGAGGTGAAAAAATGAGTAAATTTAAAAAGAATTGTCACATACCCTTTCAATGTGCCTTTCCTTTACCTCAAATAGGGCCTACTGGACCAACTGGAATAACTGGAGTAACCGGACCTTCTGGTGGACCTCCGGGGCCTACTGGGCCTACCGGCATAACCGGAGCAACTGGACCTTCTGGTGGACCTCCAGGGCCTACTGGACCTACCGGATTGCCAGGAACTGGTGGACCTCCGGGGCCTACTGGGCCTACCGGCATAACCGGAGCAACTGGACCTTCTGGTGGACCTCCAGGGCCTACTGGACCTACCGGAATAACTGGAGTAACCGGACCTTCTGGTGGACCTCCAGGGCCTACTGGACCTACCGGATTGCCAGGAACTGGTGGACCTCCGGGGCCTACTGGGCCTACCGGCATAACTGGAGCAACTGGACCTTCTGGTGGACCTCCAGGACCTACTGGACCTACCGGAATAACTGGAGCAACTGGACCTTCTGGTGGACCTCCGGGGCCTACCGGACCTACCGGATTATCAGGAATTGTTGGAGCTACTGGGCCTACTGGACCTACCGGACTTACAGTATCTGGGTTATCTCATTATGCTTATGTTTTCAATACAGCAACTCAAGTTGTTGCCTTAGAAGCACCTATTCTTTTTAATTCACATGGTAGAATGACATCTGGTTTTACTCATACGCTGGGAACTTCTCAATTAATGGTTCTTAATGCAGGAGATTATAAAATTTCTTTTTCTGTATCAGGAGTTGAGCCTAATCAATTCACACTTTTTTTAAATGGCGCTCCGGTTACCAGCGCAGTTTATGGATCAGGTGCAGGGACTCAACCAAACAACGGTCAAACAATTCTCGCTTTAGCTGCAGGTGATATTATTACCCTTAATAATCATATTTCCGCTGCTGCAGTTACTTTGCAGACTTTGGCAGGTGGAACACAAACGAATATAAATGCTTCGATTGTAATTGAAAAATTAATTTAATGATTTATTTCTTGAAACTCTAGCAGTTAATAACCTAGAGTGGATTCTTTTTTTAACAAGCAGTTAGCTTTTGCTAGCTGCTCTTTTAATTAAAATAACGCTTTTGTTTAAAAACTTTTCACATTTAAACCAGACAAGCATATGTTATTGTATGGAAGCTTTCCATTCATAGCATTCTACCTTTCTTATTTGAGAGCACGCTTATTTGTGTGCTCTTTTGTATTTGCTATGAAATAAGGATTTTATTTAGTTGCCATTAACCTTTTTATCCACTTTGAATATAGTATTATCATCCAAGTGAATACACAGGTCGCCCTGGACCAGCCTCCTTGTATTCCTTGTGTTCCTTGTATTCCTTGTACACAGAACCCGTTATAACTAGCGGGTTCTGTGTATTTTTATCTATACAATAACTATTTTGTTTAATTTATAAAATACAAGCGCTTGTCCATTTCATTTTGTTCTACCCCTACATTTACTATTAGTAATAAGAACTGAACTTTTCAGAGGTGAAAATATAATGGACGAGTTTTTATCTTCTACTTCAATAAACCCTAATTTAGTTGGACCTACTTTACCACCCGTTCCACCATTCACACTACCGACTGGGCCGACTGGGCCAACTGGGCCGACTGGACCGACTGGACCGACTGGACCGACTGGACCGACTGGACCGACTGGACCGACTGTATCACTATCAGTAGCTTACGGAACTTTTTGGCAAACGGAAATCATTACAGTCCCTTTCGAATCCCCTTTTTCTTTTAATCAGGCTGACCCTATGGTGGGGGGAATTTCTCTGTTAAATCCAACCACAATTAATATCACACAAGCTGGGGATTATCGAATTTCTTTCATTTCCTCGATTAACTTGACTGTAGCCCTTTCATTTCCTTATTCGCCTACCATTTCTATACTATTAAATAACAGTCTGATTCCAAATTTCAAAGCTACTTTCGGTCTTTCAATACTAGATCCAGAGGATGTAGATTGCGCTCAACTCATTGGAGACACTATTTTATCAGTCCCAGCCAACTCAACACTTCAACTTATAAATAATAGCTTTGTAGGCGAAACAGCCATTCGTACATGCGATAATGGAATAAATGCTTTAGAATTAAACATTATCAAATTAAACTAGTACAAGTACGCCTTTAAAACTAGGGGTTATTATGGCATCTAGTTTGCAGTTTCCAATGAAATTTTTGTACAAAGAATACACACAAAATCAAAAATAAATTCATAAAATATTTTATATTCTTTTCTTTTTAGAATGAATAGTCTTTACAGAGCACTTCCCCAAGTGCTCTTACATTTACATATTAAATAGCTTTTTTAATTATTTACGAGAGCGGATTTTATTATTTTGTACAAGCACCCTTTCCTTTTGTTTAATAAAATATATAGACATCTCAAAGAAAGGAGAGCAACATAAGTATGGCTGATTATTTTTATAAAGATGGTAAAAAGTATTATAAAAAACAATCGCATTCGGGCAATCAAAAAAACAACTGTTTTATCGAGACTCATACAATTGCTGGTTCTGAAGAAAATGTAAATGGAAATATACCTGTATCTGTTTTCCTTGAAACCACCACTCCACAAACTGTATTTGAGGATTTTACAAACAATCATAATAAAACATTAATTCAGTTATTCGTTGTCGGTATGAGTGCACCTGTTCAAGTAACTATTCTAACAAGAATATCTACCAGCCCAATTAATACTATATTACAACCCGCTCAAACAAAAATATTTCAAGTTGAAGATTTTCAAAGTCTTACTCTTACAAAGCAGGAAGGTCCTACTAGTCTAGTTAGCTTATTTGTTCAAAAAACATTTTGTATCTGTTGTAATGAGAATAACGATTCATGCGATGAATATTACAAAGAATGTAATTAATAGATTAAACCACCAGAAGAATCCTTTATATAAAGGGTTCTTTTTCTTTCACTTCCCTCATTTTCAAAACCATTTTAGAATCATACTCAACGATTTTTCTATACATTCCTCATTTCCCCGTTTTTTTATTAAAATAACGTTTTCATTAAATTTTTCCAGTAATATTCTTCTTTTCCAGTCACAAATATGTTCATATTTCATTAATACTGTGCATCTATTAGATACGATTAGAAATTTTTTTGGAGGTGAACTATGTCAAAGAAAGATGAACTGAATTTATTTTAAATTTTACATGCTGCTGCATTAAACCCAGATTTAACCGGGCCCACATTTCCTACTATCCCACCATTCACATTTCCTACAGGGCCAATTGGACCTACCGGCAACACTGGGCCTACCGAACCTACTGGACCACCCGATGGGCCTACTGGACCCACTGGACCTACCGGGGACACTGGACCTGGATGCATAGAACCTCTACCAATATTCACTCAAATAGTCTATGTAAACAAAGCTGGTAATGACGTTACCGCTGATGGTTCTGAATGTGACCCGTTCTTGACAATTACTGCAGCAATGGCATCTATCATAGATGCTTCACCAGCTAAACGCTACGCTATCTCTATTGGACCTGGCACTTATACAGAACCATTAATTCATTTAAAAGCAAATGTACAATTAATCGGAACTAGTACTTTATTAACTAGATTAGCTATCCCCTTCGATATTAATGATCCGTCATGGTTTGAAAACGGATTTCAAAATGATAATCGATCTGGATTTGTAGACCTGACATTATTAACTGGACCACTTGATTTTAACTTTGTAACTGCAAGTAGTTTTAGTGGGAAGTTATTCTTTGTTAGCGTTAATATAACCCCTACTCCTATATTCACAGCTTTAACTACTTCTGTGAATCAAGTTAATATCCGTGACTCAATGTTATCCGCTGGTTATACTCAAAATGGCATTAACATGGTGATGTTTGCTTCATTCGTTTCTAGTGGGAATATTACTATTAATTCACAAGCAACAACAGATACCCAAGTCAATTTAGTAGGTGGCGGAATAAATGGTAATGTCATCATTAATGTGCAATCTGGTCATATTCCAATTGACCCTTTAAATTTAACCAGTTTTGCTATTACAGAAAACATCTTCAATCCCAGCCCTAATTCAGGGAATTTAATTGTTAATGGCGTTAATAACGTTATTACAAGAGTGAGAGCGACAGTTGATTCTTTACCTATTCGTTCCCCAGTAACTCTTATAGGCACAAATACATCTTTAATTAGAGTTGATGACGTTTTCGATTTAGCTTATACACCTATTAATCCAGTGAATTGGGCAGTTCCTCCTCCTACTACAGTACAGGAAGCTTTAGATAGAATTGCTGCATTACTGGCAGGAACTATCGGTACTCCCTAAATACCTTAGAAAGAGCTTAAACCCTATTTTAATAAGAGCTAAGTTGCTATGGTATGTGAAAGAAAAGTCTCTTCAAATCTTATTGGAGAGACCTTTTTTAATTTCTAAGTAAATCCAATATCAAAAAATGAATCTATATGATAAACAAAGTATTTATCTCTTAACAAAATTCAAATTCGATTATAGTAACTGTGTTTTTCGTTCTTCCATATTATCAAGAAGCAAAGGCTAAAAACTTCGCACAACAATTTTGCGTACCTACTTTTATGTTACGAAAGCTACCTCCCCTACAGTTAAAAGCATATATAATCTCAGAAAAATTCAATGTAACAACACAATTTGCTGAAAAAAGGCTTTTACATTATAAAAATCAATTATTAGCAAGTAAATTACAGAATCAATTATCACTATACCGCAATTTTCAAAACTAACGATACAGGAGGTATTGAATATGAAAGGAAGTTTTCGTAAACGTGGAAATACGTGGTCTTTTACAATAGATATCGGTATAAATCCAACTACAGGAAAGCGACAGCAAAAAAGTAAGAGTGGATTTAGAACAAAAAAAGAAGCCCAACATGCTGCTGCAACAATGATTACAGAGATAGAGAAAGGAATATATTTTGATGACAAACAATTAACTGTTTTAGATGTATGGGAAAAGTTAAAGCCTCTTCGTAAAGCTGAATTAAAAATTACATCTTATGAAAAAGACATGAGCTTAGTTAGGCTCTATATCCTTCCCCCATTTAGTTATAAAAAAATTAAAAGTATTAAGCCTGTAATGATTCAAAGCTACTATGCTGAACTTAAGGAAAAAGGACTATCAAATGGTACAATCAGCAATATCCACCGCTGCCTAAGATGCATTTTCAAACACGCTGTAGAATGGGAAATCATACATGATAATATAATGAATAAGGTTAAAAAACCACGTGAAGAGCAAGGTGAGATGAAAACATGGTCCAGCGAAGAATGTAATCGATTCCTCCAGTATCTAAAAGAAAAAAATATTAAGTACCATATGTTCTTCTTACTTGCAATCTATACAGGTATGAGACGCGGAGAATTACTTGCACTAACATGGAAAGATATTGACTTTGATAATAAACGTATCCTGGTTAATAAATCGCTTGTAAAAACAGAAAAAGGACTTTTTAAAGCTGCTACAAAAACTAAGTCTTCAAATAGAAGCATTAGTATCTCTTCTTTTGTTATAGGGAAGTTACAATCCTACTACTCCTATAAAAAGAAAGAATTTTTCCGCTGGGGTATACACTTGAATGAAGAGGCCTATATTTTCACTGGAAATACGATACATTCGCCCTTACATATAGATGCTCCCCATCGCTTTTTGAATGATCACTATAAAAAAGCTGGTGTTCCCCGAATTCGTATACACGACTTACGACATACTCACGCTACACTCATGCTTCAGGCTGGAGAACACCCTAAAATCGTACAAGATCGCTTAGGACACTCATCTATTCAAATGACGTTAGACAAGTATAGCCACATCACACAGAACATGCAGCAACAAGCAGCGGAAAACTTCGAGAGCATAATCAAATCTAATGAAAACACCTGATAAAAAATGAAAAGATTTAATGTGAGCAAAATGTGAGCATCGAGGGAAATCGCCACTTATAAACCTTGATACAATAAGGTTTTTCATACTATATCGTTGAATCTTGGGAGAAGAATGAGCAGTTTTAGAATTGTTGATTTTAAAAAACATAAAAACCTCAAAAATGCCAAATCCCTTATGTCACAAAGGATTTGGCATTTTTAAGTTTCTAGAAAAACCCGCTAAATATAAAGAGGAATTAAAAGTCATAAATCCGGTACAATACTGTATCCACGCCCAAGGAACTGTCAAATGAAATAACGTGTCTAACTTTTTGGAGTCTATTGACCTTTTCAAATCCCCTTATATTAATGCTCGCTATTAAGATCTTCTCCTTCTAGGACCTACAATTAATTTGATTGCTGTTCTTTCTTGATTATCGATAGTAACCTCTTGAAACGCTGGAACAAGAACCAAGTCAATGCCACTTGGAGCTACAAAACCTCTTGCAATCGCAATTGCTTTAATCGCTTGATTTAAAGAACCAGCTCCAATCACTTGGATTTCTACTTTGCCACTTGCTCTTAGTACGCCCGCTATTGCACCTGCCACTGAATTCGGACTTGATTTTGAGGATACCTTTAATATATTTTCCATGTAAGTTGCTCCCTCTATTATTTAATCTCTCTTTTCTTACTGTTTGAAATATAACTAACGTATCTTTAACTACTATTCGAAATAAATACAAACAATTCTGTATAATTACATTCATTCGATATTTTTTGCCTTCTTCCTGCACAACTACATAAATAAAAAGCGACGACTAAGTTAAAAACTTAATCATCGCTTTATCCATTTCTCTGTTTCACTAAAATGCTGTCCTTTAAATACTTCTCTTCTTTACTTTGGCGATATACTATCTTAAAGTTTAAATACTTCAACATTTTAAAACCTTGGATAGAGTTATCTGCTAAATATTCATCCTTTTTCTTCTCCAAAATTCATTACATAGAATATTCTAACTCCATTTTTTTGAAAACTATATCTCCTCATTAGAGCACTTTATATTATGCCAGCTTTTTATCCCAAATCTATTACCTTATATATGGACAAGTATACACGCCAATTGCTTTTCGATTGCATAAACTACTATGTGTTATACATTTATTAATAATAGGAGGTAATATATTGGGTTCATACTATCATTCTTCAAGTTCATATAAAAGATCTTCATGCCACTCTTCTTCTAGTTCATATAAAAAATGTTCGTGCCATCAATCTTCCAGTTCGTATAAAAAATGTTCATGCGACCATTCACATAAATCATCTAAGCCTGCTTACGGCACTTTTTGGCAAACTGAGTTTATAACTGTTCCTTTTGGCGGTTCTTTTCCGTTTAATCACGTTGGCCCTTTGGCAGGAGGAGTTTCCTTATTAAATCCGACTACTATACAATTTAGTAAAGCTGGTGATTATAGAATTTCTTTCATTTCAAGTATTAACACTACGTTAAATCCTGTATTTCCCCATATTCCAGTCATCACTATATTTTTAAATAATAATCCACTTGCTAATAGTCAAGGTGATTTCGCTTTTCAAATGAATACTTCATCAAATAACGAATGCCTTCAACTAGTTGGCGAAACTATTGTTACGGTGCCTGCTAATTCAACTCTTCAACTTAGAAATAATAGTGGTTTCAATCATCAAAGTATTGTAACTTGTGATAATGGTATAAATTCAGTTGAATTAACAGTTACAAAACTAAGTTAATACTATTCCCTCACATTCAGATGCTAATTCAGCATCTTTTTTATTGCATAACGTTTTTTTGATTCCTATCGTCCTCTTATAGAACATAAACTCCTATTTCACTTTTCTATTCATCTAATAAACATGAAAAAGTGCCGAAATCCTTCTTCCACAAGAATTCGGCACTTTTTTTATTAAAGCCGATTCATTCTTTCCTACTTCTCCACATAAACCGATTTAACTATCGTACGATTATAAGGTTGTCCTTCCTTATTCATTCCTTTCATATCAATTGTAACGTTATATACACCTGGCTGTTCTATATTTTTCAAAGCACCTGTAAATGTAGTTGTATTAATGTTTTTCGATTCATTTGATTCAGAAACTAATTTTCCATCTTTATTAATTACTCGTACTGTTACTGAAAGATCGCCTTTCATTTCTGGAGCTACAGGTGATTTTTTGAGTTTATACTCTGCTTTATTTACTTTAACCTTTGCCGGCATTTGAAGGACGAACTGAGCATCTTTTTTGTAATCGGTCACGATTAAATATGCATCTTTCGGCTGCTTCGCCATCATTTTAACTTGCCATTCTCCTGCTTCCATTTTATCAAATTTAAATGTTCTTATAGTGGCTCCTTTAAAGAGAGATTCACCTTCACCAGTAGATACAGCACTATCTTTATTTGTATAAACTTTTCCTTTTGGAGATATTAGTTGTATTTCTACATCTGAAGAAGCTGTTAAAATAGAAACTACCCCTTCTGCTTTTTTATCAACTGCGACAGTTTGTCCTACCCACTCATTTTGTGACAACTCTCCTCCTAAAATAGCTTGATTAGAAGTTGTGTTTAATTGTTCTACCTTATCCTCTGAACTATTACTCGGGGCTAATAAAGCTGGTACTGGTACATTTACTGTCCGTAAATATGGTTCAATTCGTGCGAAAACGGCTGAACCTTTTCGTATATTATCATGATCAAATCGTGAATCTGTAAATAAATGTGTTCCATATGGTAACTTAGCACTCCATTCGTTCACCAATCCATCATTAGAACCGTATGATGACAAATACAACCCGCCCATAGATAGTGCTGAAAAAACAGGTCCCCAGCTTGTCCCAGTAGCCGTATAGTAACGGTTTAATTTAGCTGCAGGATTATTATCTATTGTAGAACGAAACTTTGCCATTTCACCTATTTGCAATGAATATGTCCCATCATCTTTTTGACCTAATATAGAGGCAAGCCATCCTGCCCACCAACTATATGATAAATCCGCTAAATTGGATCCGTAATGCGGAGTGGCAAGAGTAATAACATTTCCAACAAATCGATTCGCTCCATATCCAACTAACGCAGCTTGTGTATCAATA
Organism: Bacillus sp. MYb56; assembly: GCF_002976445.1. Classification (NCBI taxonomy): domain Bacteria; kingdom Bacillati; phylum Bacillota; class Bacilli; order Caryophanales; family Bacillaceae; genus Bacillus; species Bacillus sp. MYb56. Next base: position 12,272 of record NZ_PCOH01000033.1, on the reverse strand, counting down.
CCACCTTTACTGTGAGCTACAATATTTACTTTTTTGCCAAAATGATTATAAATCTCTTCAAGCTTTTGTGCTAACAATTTTCCATTGTCCCATTGGCTAGCTGATCCTTTGCCCGCGGCATCATATAATTGAATAAATACAGTTTGATAGCCTGCTTTCAAAGCATAATCGTACATATCATTCATCTCATGATATACTGTCTTTCCATACCAACTATCCGCATTACCATTTCTTCCTTGTACAAAGAGAATTGGTGTTTTATTCTCATCATAATTAGCAGGTTTCTGACCTAAAAACCATTCTCCAGGAGTAAATACTTCTTGATCTGGAAAGCCAGTCTTAAGCTCTGTTACAACCTCCGCGTGTACATTTGCACTAAAAACCAGCGGACTCATAAAACAAAGTACAATAAATAATGCGATACTCCTTTTCATAATTCCCATTAACATCCCCCTTTTTCTCCTGAAAGAAAACGCTGCCATTCCGTTGAACACCAATTGTTTTAAATTCCATTTAATCAATTACTTTTACGTTACAATATAATAAGAAATTAATAGCCGCATTTCTTTCTTATCAAACGTTATTCTCTCAACATTTCTTCATTCCTTTTTACAATAAGCGTTTTGAATATTTCTCAATAAAGCTTTCTCTTTACAAAAAAAACTGCGTATAAAAGGTCTCTTTAATAACCTTTTATACGCAGCTTCTTTGTTTAAAACTCGATGATGTACTCATCATCATATTTATCGTATTGCAAACCCGCTCCTATTTTGAATTCTGTAACTTGATCTCTTAGAAATGGTGCATCTTCTATTTTACTAGTTGCTATTTCAATCCCATATTTTTTTGTTAAATGCGCTAATTCTATTAAAAACCATTCTCTTCGTAATACGACTGGAATATCATACGTTCGTCTTTTCATATATACTAGCACCTCTTCTATTTTCATTATTGAAAAGAATATCACTTCTACTTTCGATACACTTTTTAAAACTATCGTTCATCATCAAAGGCCAATGAAACATTATAGTATATGCATGTCCGTTTTAAACGTGCTATGGCAAAAATAATATTAAAAAACTTAAAAAGTCTTATTTAGTTTACATAAAAAAATTATGTAATAGTAAAAGGGGAAGGCTTGTCCCTCATCCTTTTACTATCAAAAGCTAAATTAAGAACATCTTGGTACACCTAAAGCTAAGAATAAACCTGCTACTCCTGCTGTAATTGGCACTTTCAACGTAATAACATCGTCTACTTTTGTTACTAAAAAGTAAGCATTCCCTTCTTGTAACACGCAATTCACTAATAATTGAAATTCCATTCAAATCTCCTCCTTTCAATCGATATACTATAATTTATGAAATCTCTTTCAAAATGTAATAGTAAATATATCTATTTTCCCTTATATACGAAATAAACGTTTATACATCTATTAAAAATATTAATTTTCTAAATTAATATAAAACGTGTAATATCCAATAAGTCCCTATATAATCAATAGAGAAAATCTTACAAATGGAGGTATGAAAATGGCAGTTTTGAGTAATATTGGTGTAGCTTTATTTTTTATAGCTTTTATTCTTTTAATCTTATGTATCATTTCATTCTTTAAGAAAACTGGAAAAACAAAACAATATGGTCGTCCTACTGTTATTCTTTTTATGATTTCAATTCACTTAATAGGAATGGGCACTACAAAATCTGAACACCCAGTCATCGATTTTTTTGCTACTTTAAGTTTAATTTTATTTATTTTTTTCCTTGTTCTAGCAATCTTATCCGTAATTAAAAAGACAGGTGTAGCAAAAAAACAATTTATTATCACTGCTATTTTATTTGTCATTTTTGTTGCATTATCAAGTATTTCAGCTCCTTCTTCTGAAAAGACGGCAGCCACTAGTAAAAAAGTTGCTTCTAACAATGCAGAACAAAAAGAGAGCGAGAAGAAAAAAGAATTAGAAAAGAAAGAAGCGGAAGAACAAGCTCTTAAGCAAGAAGATGAAAAGCGTCTAGCTGATGAACAAGCTCGTAAACAACAAGAAGAGCAAAAACGTCTAGCTGATGAACAAGCTCGTAAACAACAAGAAGAGCAAAAACGTCTAGCTGATGAACAAGCTCGTAAACAACAAGAAGAGCAAAAACGTCTAGCTGATGAACAGGCTCGTAAACAACAAGAAGAGCAAAAACGTCTAGCTGATGAACAGGCTCGTAAACAACAAGAAGAGCAAAAACGTCTAGCTGATGAACAGGCTCGTAAACAACAAGAAGAGCAAAAACGTCTAGCTGATGAACAGGCTCGTAAACAACAAGAAGAGCAAAAACGTCTAGCTGATGAACAGGCTCGTAAACAACAAGAAGAGCAAAAACGCCAGGCTGATGAACAAGCTCGTAAACAACAAGAAGAGCAAAAACGCCAGGCTGATGAACAAGCTCGCAAACAACAAGAGGATCAGCAAAAAGTACAGCAAGCTCAAACACAACCAGCTGCAAGTAACAATAGTAATGTAACTTACAAAAATTGTACTGAAGTTAAAAACGCTGGAAAAGCTCCATTATATAGAGATCAACCAGGTTATAGCTCTAAACTTGATCGTGATGGCGATGGAGTTGCATGTGAAAAATAGTAGTAAAAAAGAAGCTTCTAGTAAGCTTCTTTTTTTATTATCAGAAACTATTGCGACGAATTACCCTCCCTCTCCCTTTTATAAAACTCATTTTATTATTCTCAAAAATGACACATAATAAGTGATTTAAATCACCACATTGATTTTAATTTAACGCTATTCTTAATTTAGATATTACATTTAAACTTTATGGAGGCATTCATATGAAACATACATTTACTGAAACTTCAATTATCGGTGAGATTGTTACACAATTTCCGAAAGCTAGTGATCTTTTTAAATCATATAGAATAGATTTTTGTTGTGGTGGTAGTAGACCACTTATTGATGCAATTAATGAAAGAAATTTATCGGCAACAGAGGTAATTACAGAGTTAAATACGCTTTATCATAAAACAAAACTATTAAACGAATCTGAAATTGATTGGAAAAATGCTTCTTATCAAGAATTGATTGATTATGTTGTAAATAAGCATCATCGCTATTTAAATGCAGAGTTGCCACAGTTAAGTCCATATGTGACGAAAGTATTACGCGTTCATGGGGTAAGTCAGCCTCATTTAGCTCAAATTCATAAACTATTTCATGAACTTAAAATGGAATTAGAACAACATTTAATTAAAGAAGAAACGGAAGATTTCCCATTAATTTTAGAATTCGAACAAAATCCAACTAATGAAAACTATGCAAAGTTACGTAAAGTAGTAGATGCGCTCGAAAATGAACATAACCACGCTGGCAATATTATTAAAGAACTTCGTAAGGTGACAAATGACTTTACTCCACCAGAAGAAGCTTGCGGCACTTATCGCCTTGTTTACCAGCGCCTTGAAGCCATTGAATCTGATTTATTTGAGCATATTCATTTAGAAAATAATATTTTATTTCCGCGTGCAATTTCAAGAGCATAAATAAAGTGCAGGACATGAGTATAAATGCTCCTGTCCTGCTTTTTCATTGTGTAAAAAATATTTACACTTCTCCTCTACCCATATAACCATATTCCCTTTCGCTTCTCCCTTCACATAAATCCGAATTTTAACAATTTGTGAATCATTATAAAAATGTGATAAATATCACATCTCCCCCTTTTTTAATTTTCTATAATGGAAATATAATTCTTTGTTCAACTTTTCACATAGAAAGGGAAATGAATATGAAAAAACGTTTAGTTATGATCGGGAATGGTATGGCTGGCATACGCTGTATGGAAGAAATATTAAAACATGATAGTGATTCATATGAGATTACTATTTTTGGAGATGAACCACATCCAAACTACAATCGCATTATGCTCTCTCATGTTCTACAAGGCAAAACAAATATGCAAGATATCATTATGAATGAATATAGTTGGTACGAAGAAAACGAAATAACTTTATATACAAACGAGAGAGTTCAAAGTATTAACCGAGAAGAAAAAATCATTATTACAGAAAAGAATCGTACTCTTACATACGACAAACTCATTATCGCAACAGGTTCTAGTGCTTTTATTTTACCAGTTGAAGGTTCCACCCTTCCTGGTGTAACAGGATTTCGAACAATTGAAGATACACAATTTATGATGGATACCGCTAAAGAAAAGAAAAAGGCCGTTGTCATTGGTGGTGGATTACTCGGTTTAGAAGCCGCAAGAGGTCTTATTGACTTAGGAATGGACGTACATGTTGTTCATTTAATGCCTAGCTTAATGGAGCAACAACTAGATACGAAAGCAGCTTCCCTATTGCGTGAAGATTTAGAAGCGCAAGGCATGAAGTTTCTAATGGAAAAGAAAACTGTAAAGATTCTTGGTACAGACCATGTTGAGGGCATTCAATTTGAAGATGGTGAAGTTGTAGATTGTAATTTAATCGTGATGGCTGTTGGAATACGCCCAAATACTCAAATAGCAAAAGATGCTAGTTTACTTGTAAATCGCGGCATTGTAGTCAATGACTATATGCTAACAAATGATGAATCCATTTATGCAGTTGGAGAATGTGCAGAACATGACGGTATCGCATATGGACTTGTTGCCCCTCTTTATGAACAAGGCGCAATATTAGCAAAACATATAACGAATTTACAAACTAATGGATATACGGGCAGCATCGTCGGTACACAGTTAAAAGTTGCAGGTTGTGATTTATTCTCTGCTGGTCAAATTTATGAAGATGATCAAACGAAAGCAATTTCAATCTTTGATGAATGTAAACGTTCCTATAAAAAAGTATTAATTCGTGACAATAAAGTCGTCGGTATCGTTTTATATGGTGATGCAACTGATGGTACACGCCTCTTTAGCATGTTAAAGAAAGAAGAAGATATACAAGAATATACAGCCGCTTCCCTTCTTCACAAAGCTGGTGAAGAAAGTGAACTTGACGTTGCTACAATGAGTGCGGATGACACAATTTGTGGATGTAATGGCGTTACGAAAGGTACAATCGTTCATGCCATTTTAGAACAAGAGTTAACTACTTTTGAAGAAGTTAAAGGATGCACGAAAGCCGCAGGGTCTTGTGGTAAATGTCGTCCGCTTGTGGAACAAGTTCTAGCTCATACACTCGGAGATGCTTTTGATGCTTCTGCGCAGTCTGCTGGTATGTGCGGATGTACAACTTTATCACGTGACGAAGTCGTAGCCGCCATTCACGAGAAAGGTTTAAAATCGCCAAAAGAAGTACGAAATGTACTCGGTTTTGCACATGAAGACGGCTGTTCGAAATGTCGTCCTGCTTTAAATTACTATTTACGTATGGCGATTCCGGAAGAATATGTAGATGATAAATCATCCCGTTACGTTAATGAAAGAATGAATGGTAACATCCAGCATGATGGTACATTCTCTGTTATTCCACGTATGTACGGAGGCGTTACAACCGCAGATGATTTAATGAAAATTGCTGAAGTCGCAAAAAAATATGACGTTCCTCTTGTGAAAATTACAGGTGCGAGCCGAATCGGCTTATATGGTGTTAAGAAACAAGATTTACCTAACGTATGGGCTGACTTAAATATGACTTCTGGATATGCGTACTCAAAATCGCTTCGTAATGTAAAATCATGTGTTGGTTCTCGCTTCTGTCGTTTCGGTACGAAAGATTCTTTAGGACTTGGTATGCTCCTTGAACAGTCATTAGAAATGGTAGATACACCTCATAAAATGAAAATGGGTGTAACGGGTTGTCCACGTAACTGTGCGGAAGTACTGACGAAAGATTTCGGCGTTGTGTGTGTTGAAAATGGATTCCAACTGTATATCGGCGGAAATGGTGGTACGGAAGTACGTGAAGCTGATTTTGTAATGATCGTCCCTACTGAAGACGATGTCCTTCGCATCGCTACAGCTTACATGCAGTATTATCGTGAAACTGGTATTTACGGAGAGCGTACTGCCTACTGGACAGAACGTTTAGGCTTCGATCACATAAAAGAAATACTACAAGATGCAAGTATGATTACTACGCTAAATGAACGTTTCCAAACAGCTCGTAGCACATATACGGAAGCTTGGGGACAAGCACTAGAAACGAAGTCTTTAAAAGCGATGTATGAAGTAGAAACTGTGAAATAAGGAGCTGTGATCTATATGATACAAACGAAAGAAAAAATAAAAGTTATGCGTGCGGAAGACCTTCCTATTCAAATTGGTAAAGAGGTACAAATGAAAGGTATGTCTATCGCCCTATTCCGCCTTTCAAATGGCGATATTCGAGCTGTAGAAAATCGTTGTCCTCATAAAAACGGACCGTTAGCGGAAGGAATTGTATCTGGGGAATTCGTCTTTTGCCCACTACATGATTGGAAAATTTCATTACTAACAGGTGAAGTCCAAAAACCGGATGACGGTTGTATTCAAACGTACGAAGTAGAAGTTATTGACGGTGACATTTATATAAAGTGAAACTTTAATCAGCGGGGATTGGTTCATCCCCCGCTGATTATTAGCCCTCACCAATCGGGCTTTTACGGACAGTTGATCCCCACCTAACTATTTTGCTTTCGCTGAATTTTGAGGTAGGGGTCTTACTGCCCGGCAAATAGCGGGATAAACATGTAATTTACGAAAGGAAGCCTCCTCTGGCTTCCTTTTAAATAAAAAATGATGAGGTGCGATTATGAACGGATATGTATATTTAGTTGGTGCAGGACCAGGTGATGAAGGGCTTATTACAAAGAAAGCGATAGATTGCTTAAAGCGTGCAGATATCGTTTTATATGACCGTTTATTAAACCCTTTCTTTCTTAATTATTCAAAAGAAACATGTGAATTTATTTATTGCGGAAAAATGCCAAAGAATCATACTATGAGACAAGAAATGATTAACGCTCATCTCCTTCAATTTGCACAAGAAGGAAAAATCGTTGTCCGCTTAAAGGGCGGAGATCCATCTATTTTTGGCCGTGTTGGTGAAGAAGCAGAAACTTTAGCAGCAGCGGACATTCCATATGAAATTGTACCAGGTATTACATCTAGCATCGCCGCTAGTAGCTATGCAGGTATCCCCCTCACCCACCGCAACTACAGTAATAGCGTTACTTTACTAACTGGGCATGCAAAAGGTCCTTTAACCGATCATGGAAAATATAATTCATCCCACAATAGCGACACAATTGCCTACTACATGGGTATAAAAAACTTACCTACAATTTGCGAAAACTTACTACAAGCAGGAAAAAAAGACGATACGCCAGTAGCAGTCATTGAATGGGGTACAACTGGAAAACAGCGCGTTGTCACAGGAACACTTTCAACCATTGTTCCTATCGTCAAAAACGAAAATATTTCTAACCCTTCTATGACAATTGTTGGTGATGTCGTTTCCTTACGGGATCAAATCGCTTGGAAAGAACGTAAACCATTGCATGGTAAAAAAGTTTTATTTGCATCCGCAACAAATAAAACCAGTTTCATGAAGCAAAAGTTACAAGAATGCGGTGCAGAAACATATCAAATTCCAACTTTCAAAAGGGAAGAATACACATTAACATCTGAACAAATCAATGAAATTTTTAACGTTGATCGCCTTGTATTTTGTTCAGATGAAAGTGTAGAAATCTTGATGCGATCATGTAGTAAACACCAGAAAGATATTCGTTCCTTACAGGCGAAACTGCAGTATATGAACGTTGCCACTCAAGAAAAACTTATGCAATATGGGCTACTAAGTAAACAAGCAGAGTTCTCTTCCGGTACAACTATTTATTTAAGCAGAAATATTAATCGAATTGGTTTTATTCAAGAAAAAATTGGTGCTGGGTCTTATATGATGACTCATGAGTATACAATTGATCATCGCTTCGATGAAATTCATTCTCGTATGCTTTCTGAGTTCTCATGGGATAGCATTGTGTTTGACGGCCGTGCTTCACTTGATACATTTTTATCAGAAATAAAACGACTTGGCTTTATCGATATTCTTACTCTTCCCTTCTCGTATACCGACATTCCAACGTTACACTATGCGAATAAAGTTGGTTTTCATAATGTAGATGAGCAATTACAAGACATGATTATGAAGAAAGATTTGGTGGTACGATGAAAGGAATTGTATATGTTGGACACGGTAGTCACCTGCGAGAAGGTAATGAACAATTCATTCACTTTATTCAATCTGTTATGAAAGAACGTAACGAAAGGAGTCAAAAAATAGCTTTTCTAGAACTAACGACACCTACCATTTCGGATGCAGTTACAGAAGCAATACTAGAGGGTGCAACTGAAATAATGATTGTACCTGTTTTATTATTTGCAGCAGCTCACTATAAACGTGATATTCCTTTTGAAATAGAGCAACTACAAAAGAAATATCCTCAAATAACATTTTCAGTTGTACCACCTTTTAGTACGCATCCACATATGGTTGAACTTGTAGTGAAAAGAATACGTGAAACTATGCCAAAGCAAGATAGTAGCGTTTTACTCGTAGGACGAGGCAGTAGTGATCCACAGCCGATACATGAGTTACAACAAATCGGAGCAGCGGTCGAACGAAAACTCGGTATGCCAGTATCGTGCTCCTTTTTAACGAAAGGAGCGCCCTCTTTTACTGCTGAGCTCAAGACGATAACATCGACTGCGTCCCATGTATATGTCATGCCCTACCTTCTCTTTACCGGTTTGTTGCTTCAAAAAATTAAGTTGCATACAAAAAAATATGATCACATCACGACTTGCAACTGTCTTCAGTTTGATACATATATGAAGTTAACATTATTAGAACGAATGGAGGAATGTGTGTATGTATAACATGTGCCCTCTTATGTTTAATTTAGATAAAAAAGTAGTTGTTATAGTTGGTGGTGGTAAAATCGCATATCGGAAAGCATCTGGATTAAAAGATACAGGCGCTTTTGTCACCGTTATCAGCCCAGAGATTTGCGAGGAAATGAAGGAACTTCCTTATATTACTTGGAAGCAAAAAACTTTTAGTAATGATGATATTAAAGATGCTCACCTTATTTATGCAGCTACAAATCAACATGATGTCAATATGATGGTCAAACAAGCCGCACATGATTTCCAATGGGTTAACGTTGTAAGTGATGGCACAGCATCATCCTTTCACACACCTAGTGTCATCCGAAATGATGAATATATTGTAACGATTTCAACTTCCGGTAAGGATCCATCGTTTACAAAGCGTTTGAAGCAGGAACTAACATCTATATTTCCTAAACTTATAAAAAAGCTTTCTCGTACTCACAAATAATAATCTATTTCTTAGCTAAAATAGTAATTACCTTTGGACAAACGTTTTTTAGAAGCGTTTGTTCTTTTTGTTTTGGTTCCTTTTTTGAATTAAGCCGCTTGATTATCAGACATGGTACAATTGTAAACGACACCCAATATATCAAAGACTGTTTTCTTCTCATATCGATGGGATTTCCGTCCATCATTTACCGCCTCAAGTCTATCCGTTTTTGCACGTATATTCAAAACAAAATATATGACAAATAAATAACGACAGTTACTGTAATAATGCTGAAAAGTGTTGAAAATAAAACGATTTGTGCATGTAGTTCAGGCTCTATTTGATACTCCATAGCAATAGTTGCTGTATTTCTTGAAGTAGGAAAAGAACTTGCAATAAATAATGATTGTGCAACAATACCATCAATGTTTAGTAGGTATATCATGGCAAGTGCTAATAATGGTCCCATCAATAATCTTCCAATTAAAGCCCATGTTATGACTCGATGGAAAAAATTAAGCTTAATGTTGGATAATTGCGCTCCTAGCAATATGAGTGCTATTGCAACAAAACTATTCGCAAGCTGATTAAGAGGTAGAAAGATAGAATTAGGTATTTGAATTGTAAAAGATTGAAAGAGAACCCCTAATATGAGTGCATGAAATACAGGCAGTCTTAGAAATGATTGAATAATACTTCCGATTGTTTTTGTTGCTGATAGTAAGTTATATATCCCGTATGAATAAGTTAAAAGATTCTGGAAAATCACAATGAAAATCTGAATGGAAACCCCCACTGGATTGTGACTGAAAATCAATTGACTTACTGGTAATCCATAATTACCGGAATTCATTAACGAAATGCTATTTTTTAGAGCTGCACTTTCTCCTTTTTCTAACCTTAATGTTTTTGAAATGAAATGACTTACTATCATCACACTCAGACTGTAAAGTATTAAATAGTATATTATCTGGAGCAACAAACCTGTTTCTATACTAATATCATATATATTCACAAATACAGCCGCTGGCATCAAGCAATAAGTAATAAGTGTAGATAGCTGCTTTAAGTTAAATTGGAACTTTCTTTGTAAGATTGCACCAATTAGAATCAATATTAATATTGGTAATATCACGTCTAATATAATAAAAACAAACATTTAATACCCCATTCTAAATACATTATAGTTGGATTAAACTCTTTACTAAATATGGATACAGTTAATTCAAATGTAGCCCCTGACGCTACCCAAAATACCATTTGAAAGCATTCGTATACAGGATTTTATCGGTAGCTTGTTCATCAAATAGCTGTTGAATCAATTTGATATCTCCATACTCAAAAGGTCTTTTTGCTCTTGTAGATGGTAAATCTGTTCCAAACATAAGTGCATCTGGGTTAACTTCATAAATCGACTTTAAGGCATTCTCAACATCTAATTCGACACGACCAAAACCAGTAGCTTTCACATGTACCCCTTTATCAACTAGTTTTAATAAATGTGGTAAACCTTCTTCTGATAACCCTAAATGGTCAATTGATATAGCTGGTAACTTTTCTATAGTGGATGCAATTTCGGGCAACTCTATTGCATCCATATAAAGCTCACTATGCCATCCTACTAAATCATGAACTCTTCTAGCAAAGTAATCCAGCTTCGATAAATCTTCTGAACCACCTCTTTTAATATTAAAGCGTAATGCTTTTACCCCATTTTCATTTAAATTTAGTATTTCTTCATCCGTCACTGTAAAAGGTAATTGTGTTACGCCACAAAATGTTGAACCCAACTGTTTTAGTGCCTTTAATAAATATTCTTGATCAAACCCTTGGAAAGAACCAGATACGATCGCTCCACCAATTACATTCAAATTAGGAGTTTCATTCTGATAATCTTCTACAACAAAGTTGGGTGGAAAATACCCTTGGTTCTCAATAATCGGAAAATTAAAATCAACAATATGAAAATGTGCATCAAAAATTCTCATTTCATTTCCCTCCCCTCTCTTTTCTTTAACATATCAAATATGACTCATAAAGAAAATTATGGATTATTTATACAAATTCATAATTTTATCTTATCGACCTAAACTTTATTCTTTATTTTAAGTGTACTTTTTCACAATATCCATTAGCCTTACCAAAAAATCTGGCCCTAAAAAATATGAAGTTTTTTCTTGTTATAAATACCTTCATATATTTTTAAAATTTCTGGATATTTCTATATATTTATATATAGTTTTTAGAAAATGGCGACTATTTATCGATTCGTTAGCGATCAATAGTCATCGTTTAATTCAAAAGTTATTATTTTCGTTCTCGATATATTCCGAATGTTTTATGAGGATTTTTCGTTTGTTCATTTCAGTCTTATAACAATCGTACTATTGCTTTTACTTTGGAAACTTTCAATAGACAAAAAACAGAGTTCTCGATTGTGGAATTAGATTTAAGTTCATACATTTATCTCTTAATATCTTTATCTGTAGGCAAAACAATTGCAGCTATTATATAAAGTAACACCGTAAATCCACTAGTAAAAAAGGCTGATAATGCAGTTACTATTCGAAGGATACTTACATCAATTCCATACTTATCGCTTAAGCCACCTAATACACCTGATACTTGTTTATCTTGAGTGGACTTATATAATTTTTTCATCTAAACACCCCGATCCAATTAAATATTTGTATGCTAAAAATTAGTTCTATCTTTGGAAGAGATTTAAACTTTCTTTAACTAACCCTTTAATTGAATAACATCTGATATCTATATTTTAACATAAAATTCCATAAAACTTCTGTTTTTCATTTTTAAACCACATTATTTTAGAATACAAGTGTTTGTTAAGTTAGCAATAAAAAACATATCGAAGCCTATTACTAAAAGAACCCTCCTAGATTACTTTGAACTGTACCCCGAATCATGGACACTTAAAAAAAGCCCCATGATTCGGGGTTTT
>NZ_PCOH01000032.1:17802-53025 GCF_002976445.1 Bacillus sp. MYb56 | reverse complement strand
GCATAAAAATTAAAAAATAAGCACATCTGTTTTTTTACAAGATGTGCTTATTTTTTATGTTAATAATTTAGTCCTATTTACAGTATTTTAATCTATTTGCTTATTTTTGAGTTGTTGTAATAATTCCAGGACAGCAAAACAGTCAGCAGCTGCTCGGTGTTTAATCGTTAATTCCGTTGCATCACTTAATGAAATCCATCTTTTTGAATCTACATAATCGGCGTACATTTCCATAATACATGTGGATTTAAAATTCTTAAATTCTACATTGTTAGCAATACAGGTGTTTTCTATCATGCCTAAATCAAATTCAGCGTTATAGATAAGTAGAGTTTTTCCTACGGTAACTTCACGTAACTCTTTATATATCGCTGTCCACGATGGTGCATCGTGTACCATTTCATTTGTAATACCGTGAATGGAGGCTGCTTCAGCTGGAATATTTATAGTTGGCTTAACTAAAGAGTCTAATAGGATTTTTCCTGCTAAATCAATTACACTTATCTCAATAATTTGATCTCTTAGAGTAAGTCCAGTTGTTTCGGTGTCTAAGATAACAAACTGATCTCTGTTTATAAACATTTTGTTGATAAATGTTTTGATTTTTAATTTTGTTTCCTTTAATTGATTCATAATTACTTGGTGTTCGTAACAGCTAGGGCAGAGACTTAGACGTAGTTTAGCTTTACTTTGAATGACATGGCCACACTGTTTACAAGTCCGTTGCTCTATACCTAGTTTTCTACCATTTGATAGTGCTAGTTTTTGCTTATCAGATAATTGCCTTTTTTTTTCTGATTTTGAGCGTTCATATAGTTCTATATATCTATTGTTTGATCTCTGATAAACCTTAGCCACAGGAGCCTCTAAGGGCTTTAAACCTTCTTTACTTAGTTTAGTTTTGCTTGCGAGTTCTAAGGGGACCTCACTCCAATTTTTATAACTTATCATTTATCTTCACCCCAATGGTTAAATTAGCTATTGAAATAAATATGTGGGAAATTTTTTGATTTATTATTAACCTTATCTAAATTCTAACCTAATTCTAATTTATGGTAAAATTAAATGGCGGATAGGAAAAAAAAGGGTAAATGGTAAGGGATTATTAGTATATCGGGGGAATAAAAATGTTAAACAATAATGTATTAGATGAACTATTTAATGAGGTAGCATATGAAGATGAGTCGTATTTTTATTATTTTTACACTATGAAAATGGCAGCAACATCAGAATATATTAAATTTGGTCCTGGTGCATTTTTAGAAAATCAACATCAAGTGATTTGCTTTACTAATAAGAGGATAATGATGCTTGAATTGAATCCGTTAACTGGTAAGTTTAATGGCAATAAGATAATAATTGATATTGAAGATGTAGAGGGTATTAAAGTAAAAAGAGGGCTAATAAAGTCTAAAGTTATTGTTACATTAAAAGGTAACAAAGGAGATATCGTTATGAATCCAAATAGTTTTACAATTGGATTATCAAATCATAAAAAAAACTTAGTGAGACTGCAAGAGATGTATAGTTAAAAACCAGTCTCTATAAAATTAAAAAATCCATTTCGATTAAGATCTTGATAAAAGACTTATTAGAATGGATTTTTTGTTTCTTTTATAGGAGGGGTCCTGCCGCATGCCCATCAACTTAAGAAAACAAATCAGCCCCAAAACGAAAAAATGAGCTTTTTTATTACAAATTAGCACAAAATCTCGTTCTGGGGTAGTTGTATTTTCTTAGCTTGATAGCGATGTGTTGCTACCCCACACCCATCAACTTAAGAAATATGACTATCCTCAAATGTAAAAAACGTTATTCTTTTTGTAAAAATATACAGAAAGGATGACGTTTTTTCTGGAGTGTGTGAAAAAGGATCGTTCCTTCTTCATGAAGTAGGATTTTTGCTTCATTTCGAAATGTTGATATTGTATTCAGTCCTTTCTATATATTATAATAATATTATATATTGGTGTTATTAGGAAATAAGATGAGGGATGTATTTGACTAAAAAGAAGGATTATACTCGTTTTTATTTTCTCTTTTCTAGTAAAACATCTATTATACATTTTAATTAACGGAGTGATAAACATGGGTAAAAAATCGAATTTCACCCCATCCATCTATTTAAGCAACTTTATTTATTTTTAAACGACTTTATTGTAAATTAAACAGCTTTATTATCACTGCACACCCAGAACGAAATTTTTATCTCTCTACAGTTATTTATGTGAATTCAGCTCATTTTTTTCGTTTAGGGGGATAATTAATTTTTTTACTTGATGGCGATGGGGTATAGCCGAGATACGTGTGAAAATAGGTCATAGACTTACTTTTATTTCCAATAAGTTTTGGAATCGGATTTTTTCTTTTTTGGCTTTGTTAAATTATATTGTTAGTAATTGAGATATAAAAATGACTTATCAATAGATAAGTCATTTTTTAATTGCCAGTTCGGCTATTTATTATTCCCAAGGACCTTTTGTCTTGAGTACCATCTACACAATATTTTCCTTTCGGGCCCTTTTTATTGCTTCTTCGCGGTTGTTGACGCTGAGCTTCGAGTAGAGAGTCGAGCAATAATTGCGGATCGTTCCCTCCGATAAAAATAATTTGGCGGCGATCGACTTATAACGCAGTCCACCTGACAGATGCTCCAGAATCTCCATTTCACGTTTCGTAAGCCCGTACGGGAAGTTTTCCTGACTTGAGCCGATCTTCTCCAATTGCTCGCGTTGACTTTTCATCTCTTCGAAAATTCGCGTAGCGACCGATTGATCGATCCAGATTCCTCCGTTATAAATTAGTTTCAAGGCTTCCTTCATCTCTCGCGGATGAATCGACTTCAGCATGTAGCCCTCCGCCCCGTGCTCCAATGCAGTTGCTGCCTGCAAGGAATCCTCAAACGTTGTCATGAACACAACCTTCATATCAGGCCATCGTTGTTTCATCTCAAGTAAAGTTTGAATCCCGCTCATTCCCTGCATACTAATATCCATTAGCACGATATCCGGTTGGGACCGCTCACAATGTTCTAATGCTTCGCCACCGTCCCTGGCTGTACCAACTACGTTAAAATCAGTATGCTGATCCAAAATTTGCTTCAAACTGTCGGTAATGATCACCTGATCGTTAACGAGCAGCAGGCGGATTGTATCATGTGCAGGCTCTGTCTGCAACGGAATATTACATATGACGAAAGTTCCTTGTTCTGGCTCCGAATGCACGGACACCGTGCCGTGAAATAGCTTAAGTCGTTCCTTCATCCCATTAAGTTCAAATCCAAATTGGATTTCTTCCATTCCGATGCCGTTATCTTCGATCTGTAACCTGAGCTGCTGACTCTCGAAATACAACTGAACGGATATCAAGCTCGCCGAACCGTGCCGAACCGCGTTGTTCAGAGACTCTTGAAGGCAACGATATAGACAAAAGTTTATTTTTTGCATTACGAGAGTCTCGCTGCCGATCACACGGAATTTGACCATTATACCTGTTGACTTCATAAAATCTTCGGTAAATTGCCGTAGAGATTCACTTAACGAATGGTTCAATGGAGTATGAGAGAGCTGATGCAGATGTTTTCGGATATCAACCAGACCGTGTTGGGCGATTCCGACAAGCGAATCGATCCTCTCTATCTGTGAATTCGGTACGGACGATCGCAGCGATTCGAAGCCGACGATGAGTGAGGTAAGCGTATGGCCAATCGTGTCATGCAGCTCATGTGACAGCCGGCTGCGCTCCTCCATCAGCGTAAGTTCCTCAATCCGCTCAATATGCTGCTCCAGCAATAGCTTTTGCTCATGAATAATTAGGGCTTGCTTATGGGACTGAATTAATATATTAAACGTGAAGCCGATGGCGAATCCAAAACCGTTGCTAACGATAAATTCATACGGGAGACGACCAGCGATCCAACCGTTCAATGCCGGCAATATGATTCCACAGAGGATACCTGTCCATACATAGGTTCTTCGATTGCTCGCCAAGCCGATATTCATCACAAGTAAAACGAAAGACCAAAGTAACTCCGGTGCTGTATAGGCTAAATAAAGATGAAACCCCCCCGCTGCCATGACGTCGACTGCAAGATACCAATCTGCATTTCTACACCAGGCGATTAATGGAACGAGATAAACGACGAAAGCAAAAGAAAATAAGACCCAAAAAGACGCATCGATTAATGACGGTTTGATAAAACTAGCGCTTATGATAATGACCATCCAAAGCGTTCGTATGGCCACAAATATCCAATCATACCAGAACCATTTTTTTATTATAGAGAACACGGATTATGCACACCTACTTGTATTTTTGAAAATTAATTCTGAATAAATCAAACCTATCATGCACCATAAACTTCTGATCCGTCAAGCGAAAGAGAGGGTAAACAGTTAGAATTTACTGTAACAAGCACGTCACATGAGATATTTGACAGTTTGTCATATGGTATATGTGACAAGTCCAATTCCGAGTGTCAACAAAAGTTTGGCGGTTTCATCACTATCCGATTTAACAATTTTGGGGATAAGGTGAGGATGTAAAGCAACACAACATTCCAAAATAATAGGAGCGATACGTTATGAAATTACTCAAGATTCAAAAAGGAGCTGTACTTGCATTAACAGCTATATCGGCGAGTACACTGGTATTTTCTGCTTATGGGTCTGTAAACCCGGTACAGACTGAAGGCGCGGTACAAGTGGAGACAGAGAAGGAAAAGAAAAGCAAGCATCGGGATGAAGTCAAACGCGTCATTGATGAGGTGGTAACCATCAAAGGAGTCCCAAGTGTCATAGCTGGCGGGTTACAGAACGGGAAACGCTGGTCTTACGCTACAGGTACAGCCAGTTATGAAGTACCACACCCGGTGGAGTCCAATTTTTCATTCCGTATTGGAAGTATTTCAAAGACTTTCACAGCGTCCGTTGTATTACAGTTGGCTGACGAGAAAAAATTGAATCTGGATGATTCGGTTGAAAAATGGCTGCCAGGTGTCATAAAAGGTGAAGGGTATGATGGCAACAAAATTACGATCCGTCAGTTATTGAATCATACAAGCGGGCTTGCTAGCTATACAGATTTGGATTTCCGAGATATTACTTTGCCTCAAAATCCATACCGTTACTATTCCGTCGATGAGCTTATCGACCTTGGACTTTCAAAGCCACCTGTATTTGCACCAGGGAAGGGCTGGAATTATTCCAATATGAATACTGTACTAGCCGGTCAAATTATTCAAAAGGTAACAGGAGAAACGTATGCGGAGCAGATCAGGAAACGGTTTATCATACCGCTTGGAATGAAAGGGACATTTGTGATGGGAAATAGTCACGAAATTCCGGGTAAGCATGCCACAGGATATAATATGGATAGATCGGGTCATTTGTATGATTTAACAGAAATGAATCAATCATGGGCAAATGCGGCGGGAGATATAGTCTCAACAGTTAATGATTTGACTACCTTCTTCAGTGCGTTGTTGGGCGGGAAGCTTCTGACTCAAGAGATGATGGACCAGATGCACACAACAGTAGATGGACCTTTTGGTAAAGTCGGACTAGGGATTTATGAATTTAAAACAGCGGACGGGCAATCTTACTGGGGGCATGCCGGAGGTACTTTCGGATATGAATCGAGAGCCGTCGGATCTCTAGACGGGAAGCATATTCTGGTAACGTGCATCAACTCGGTAGGTCCACAAGTAGCGCCAGCTCACGATAAAATAATCAATAAGGAATTTAGCCATTACGCAAGTCTAAACAGACAGTGAATTATATATGTTTGACCTGCTTGGAAAACGAAAACATACCGATCTATACATGGTTACGAGTGCCGGATCATATCTATCACTCCTCATGGGATTTATACACAAAAGGACCGTCAAGATGTTTTCCTAGCGGTTTTTCTTATGAGATGGATGTATATTGTATTCATAGAAGTTAACATAAAGTCCTATTATGGGTAGAAAGAAAAAGGCGGATCCCTACTCTCACAAGGGAACCTCCTTTTTTTGTTCTACGGATCTATGCATTTTTTTATACATTCCTATCCTGGCGCGGTTTTAGGGTTCTTGTTTGTTACTGGATTAGCCGAAAAACTGTATAAAACCTTGCATGCTCTTAGCATGGTTTTTTTCCGAAATGCTGGCGGTACCCCATCGCCATCAAGCTAAGGTTTTGAAGTACCCCCAAAACCAAAATTCACTTTCTCTACAGGTAGTTACTTTGAGAAGTCAGCTCATTTTTTTCGTTTTGGGGGCGTTTATTTTTCTTAAGTTGATGGGGATGGGTGGAACCCTTTCCTTGTTTAGGCCGGATATCCGCCTGTTGGCGGTGGCCAAGCGCTAAATAATCTGCGAATCAGCACAATTTCTCCTAAATGGTAGGAGTTGTGAGATGCAATATTGCGTAGCACACCGCCCGGGGTTTCACCAGGCCATTCCTCCAATGTTTTGTCCAATTGAACAGTTTGGGCAATCGTGCATGCCTGTTCAATCCCCTAAAGAAAATACTGAATAATCTGTTTCTACTTGAATAGGTTTTGCTTTTCCATACTAATCACGTCCTTTTTTAGAGTACTAGTATCAGTATGTCCAAGTTTCAGAGATTAGTTACATAAGTCATATAGTTTTTGCACCAGAACCATAAAAGTAAGTCTATGACCTATTTTTACACGTATCTCGGCTGTTCCCTATAAGAGGCCAAGTAAATAGAAGACAAAAAAGCGACCAATTTCAATTAGTTGCTTTTTTGTCTGTATTGTTCCACCAATCCCTATTCTTCAATTCGATTGGATCAGTGTAAAATATTCCTATTTTATCATCAGTATGTTTTGTTTCAACCTTCAAACGATAAATGCTAGGAGTTACAATCTGTCCAAATATCAAAATCTTTATAATTGTTAACTGAAAAATTTGAATGATATCATTTTTTTATTATTAGCCTAATAGAGATGTGGTGGTATTCCTATTAAATGATTTTCACAGCAGAACTGGATTTGAAATATATTTACCTGAAAAATCAGATAAATAATGATAAATAGAAAGAACATTTAATTATAGATATAGTTTTTCAGTGAGTGAAATATAATTTGTGTTATCAAATATTTACATAGGAGGCAATTATATGAATTAAAATCCCCGCTTAAGTTTTATTAAAAAATAAAATAATAGTTATTATTCTAGTTGTTATAGAAAGGACGAAGAGAATGTCAATAGTTCAGCGTTATACAACGACTACAAATGGTGCGATGACGTTTACAGGTAATACGCTAGGATTTGGTTCGAATAATCCTAGCTATAATGACATTGGAGCATTCATTACGTTGGATCTTACCCAACAAGTCCCAAGTTATCCAATAGGTAGTACATTGAATTGGAAATTGAATGCTTCTCAAGCAGTTCTGAAATTTCCTGTAGCTAGTGAAGTGCTGTATGCAGAGTTGATTTGGGGAGGTACCTCAAAATTTAATGCAGTGGATGTTACAGGAGATATTAACGTTCCCATTTCCTTAACTAACCCACAAGGTTCAATACAAACAATATCTCCTGATGCTACAACGGCCCAAGTAGTAGTGCATGAAAATCACACATTTTATATTCGTACAGCTGATGTTACTAAACTAATAAAGGCGAGTGGGGCAGGTTCTTATACTGTAAGTGGGGTACCAGCCACAATCCAACGGCCAAGTAAAAGTAATGCAGCAGGATGGACACTTGCTGTTATATATAAAAATCCTTCTTTACCTTCACGAAATATGAACTTATATGTTGGTGTGGCATCTGTTGAAAGAGGGAATGTAGTGGATCAAAAAATTAAAGGTTTTGGGACACCTGAATCCAAGCCGTTTCAGGCAAGAGCTTTATTGACTGCTATCGAAGGCGATAGTTTCATTTCTAAGGACCAATTTTTATTTGGTCCATCCCCAGGCCAATTACAAGCCATTTTTGGACCGAATAACTTAGTGGATAACTTTTTCGCTTCACAGATTAATGATGATGGTGGAAATTTAGATACTAGTGGGACAGCGGGAAATAGTAATGTAACCCCAGGGCAAAAACAGTCTACACAGCGCTATGGCTGGGATATTACGAATGTGGATATTTCAAACGCCATGGAAATCTCACAAACTGAAGCGATTGCTCGGTTCAAAACAGATATGGACGGATTCATCCTTTCTGGATTAGGGATTCAAATTGATGTGAATAGTCCGGAGCTCAAGATAGACAAACAAGTGGATAAAGATATAGCAATAGTCGGAGATGAGTTAACTTACACAATTTTAGTAGAAAATAGTGGACTAGTAGAAGCTCAGAATTCCATTTTTAAAGATATTCTTCCAGATGAGTTAGAATTTGTGCAGAACAGCTTAACTATCGATGGGCAAGCCAAACCCGGAGAAAATCCAGCTAAAGGAGTCAATATCGGATTTGTAAGCATAGAAGGGCCAGTCGAGATCATATTTAAAGTGAAAGTGATTGCAGTCCCTACAGATGGAAAGGTGACTAATACGGGTAAGCTGGATTACGAGTTCCAAAGTGCAGCGGGTTTACCTCTCACATCAGGATCTAGTAGCTCAAATGAAGTAAATACTATCATTAAGCATGTACAAGTCGATCTCGTGAAAAGTGAAGATCATTCGGTTTACGATAAAAAGGGAGATATTATCACCTACACGCTCGATATTACCAATAATGGAGATACTTCAGTAAATGCAATTTCTATTAAAGATGTCATACCTACAGGAACGGTACTCGTTCCAGGGAGTTTAAAAGTAAATGGTGCACCGGTGCTTGATGATTTAACAACAGGAATTCCTCTTGGTACATTAATTCCTGGCCAAACAGCTGTGATTACATTTCAAGTAGCGTTACAGAGTCCGTTGCCAGTGAAAGTAGATAACCAAGCAGAGGCAATTTATCAATTTCAGCTGAAACCAGGTAGCAATGTGCGTGAGGAAATAGTAACAAGTAACCTAATTACGGCGTGGTTGGAGACCGATTGTCAAAAAGCACAAAATCAGATTTTTGAATCAGTAGCACAACAAGAGCTCGGTTTGATGAAAATCCTTCAAGCAGAAAGTGTAAAGGTACAAGAAGCGGTAAAGGCATTTGAAGAAGAAAGAATCTCTGCCCAAGAACTTGCTAGGATTAATCAGAGTGTCGAAAAAGTAGTCCAAAAAGCTACACAGTTGGAGAAATTATTAAAAGATAAATTAGAAATTGCTAAGCAGATTTGTTGTTAGTAGATTAATGAGAAAGAAGCACAAGAATTTATAGCTTTATTTAGATTGAAAAGGGGGAAGAATATGCCATTTATTCATCGTTTCACCCAAACAACCAATGGTGCGATTACATTTACAGGAAATACATTAGGTTATGCAGATGGAAGTACAGATATCGGGGCTTTTTTGACAACAGATAGTTCTAAACAAGTGTCAGGCTATCCAGCTGGAAGTACAATGAACTGGCAAGAAAATTCCTCTTTGGCTATGCTGAGAATCCCTGCAGACAGTGAAATATTGTATGCCGAGTTGATCTGGGGTGGATCGACTAAAGATCAATATACTGATGTTCGTTCAGCTATCAATACTTCGATTACTTTTACCACCCCAGCTGCTACTGTATCCATCGCACCAGATGCCTTCACTGCACGAGAAGAGTCCGTCTTTGGCGGTCAAGTTTTCTATGTTCGCTCTGCGAATGTAACTGAATTTGTACAAAAAGGTGGAGCTGGAACTTATATAGTAGGTGGTATTCCCGGAACGGTAAGAGATTGTACTTTTTTTCTAGCTTCTACCAATACAGTGGGATGGACGTTGGCTGTCGCTTATAAACATCCATTACTTAAAATTCGAAATATGAATATTTATGTTGGGTCTCAAGTGATTTCTATGTCTAATCCTCCAGTGGATGAGTTGATTTATAATTTTAAAACCCCAGAAGGTGGGGATATCCAGGGACGTGTCATGCTTACGGCACTGGAAGGAAACTCTAATCTTCCTGGCGATCGCTTTGAATTTGGTCCCAATCGTTCGTCGCTTTCGGTGATATCTGGGCCGAATAATCCTGGAAATAATTTTTTTGCGTCGCAGATTAACGATGATCTAGGAAATTTAGATACTAGTGGAACTGCTGGAACGCTCAATAAGCCTCTTGGATCAGACGGATTTGGCGTACGATCGGGTTGGGATATCACGAATGTAGATATTTCTCACACGTTGCATCATAGTCAAACCGAGGCAATCGCCCGTATTGCGACGGCGCAAGATACCTATTTGGTGAGTGGATATGGAGTACAGATTGACGCCAATAGCCCAATCGTAAAAATGAATAAGTCGGGGGATAAAAAACAAGCTGTAGTAGGTGAAATAGTAACTTACACTTTGGAAGTAAAAAATGATGGCTATGTAGATGCGACTAATGTGATTCTTCAGGACTACTTAGATCCAGAACTTGAATATTTACCAGATAGTTTACGAATCAGAGGTGCGGCATGGCCAGGACAAGATATTGCTAAGGGTGTGAACATTGGTACTTTGGCTGTAGGAGAAACAGTCCTCATCACGTATCAAGCGAAAATCATGAAAGAGCCTGATGATAAAGTGGTGCATAATCAAGCATCGATGATCTTTGATTTTCAGAGTAGACCAGATTTACCTATATCGACAGCGACGAGTATTAGTAACAAACCTGGGATTGAAGTGATTGAGCCACCTACCTGTGAAGAAGGGAAAAATCAGATTATCCAAACGATTGCTGAGGCGGAACAAAGCATTGCTAGGATTATGCGGGCAGAAGCAGAAAAAATTGAAGTAGCTGCTCGTGCGTTTGGAGATAAGAAAATAGGAGTCCAAGATCTCATCGCTGTCAATGAAAGTGTGGAGGATATGTTAGACAGCCTAATCGTACTAGAATCAGTGCTTAAAGATAAACTCGCTGTTACCCAAGAAATTTGTGATTTTTGCTCATAACATCCATATATAATTTGATTCGATGATGGAAAGGGTGATGAAATATGTCTCAAAGTCGGGGGTATGTAAATATGAAAACTGAGGCGAATAGATTAATGGAGGATAGTCTGAAGATGGAAATAAATAAAAAAGTAAACAAAAATGAGGCAAAAGTAAAAGATATTTTGACTTATACCGTTCTTGTAACAAATATGGATCCGGTTGACGCACAAAACACTATCTTGAAAGATATCCTTCCAAAAGAGTTGAAGTTTGTTCCAGGTAGTGTCTTTGTGGATGGTGTGCCTCAACCTAGTGTGAATGTAAATAATGGGATTAAGCTAGGAATGGTAGGAACAGGAGAACTGATTGAAGTGACATTCCAAGCGAAAGTAATCAATATTCCTCCAGATGAGCTAGTGAAAAATAAAGCCACCTTAAATTATGAATTTGAAAGTGCTTCTGGATCGCCTATCAAAAAAGGAGAAGCAGCCAGTAATATAACAGAGACAAAAGTGATTGTGCGTCCTCCTACTAACTGTGAGAACAATCAAAGTACCATCGAATTTTCAATTAAACAGGAAGAGAAGGCCATTCAGGAGTTACTGGATGCAGAGGCAGAAAAAATAAAGACGGCAAATCAAGCCTTTAATAGTGGTAGGATTACAAAAAATGAACAGAATTTGATTATTCAGAGTGAAAATAGTGTTTCTCAAACATTATCTACATTGAAACAAGAACTACAGAACAAGAGAAATACGATTCAGGATTTATGTAGTGGTTGTAAGTAGAGAAGAAGAGGATGTCTTACTTTCCCTCAGATGCTTTTGAAAAATAGGGAATCTGATTCATCACTAATAAGGTATGAATTACAGAAAAGAAAGGGAGAGGCACATGTCTAATTTTCCGAAAGTGAGTATAGAAAAGGAAGTAGACAAAATTGATGCGGTGGTAGGAGATATTCTAACATATACGTTTACCATTTCCAATGATAGTCTAATTGATGTTACTAATTGTCATTTTAAGGATTTTCTATCAGAAGAGGTGCAGTTTGTCCCGAATAGTGTGGAAATTGACGGTGAATCAAAACCTGGTGAAGATCCAACGAAAACGATTGTACTTGATAGACTATCCATTGAAGGGCCTATCATCATTACATTTAAAGTTGAAGTGATTAAACCTCATTCTAGTGGAGTGATTAGGAATAAAGCTTACATGGGTTCTCAGTATTCAGGTGGTTATGTAGATGCGGTCAGTAACGAAGTACAAACCAATGTGCCAGCAGGACGAACAACCTGTGAATGGTCACGTGACTTAATCATTCATTCCATCGCACAAGAGGAAAAAGGTCTAGCCATGATTCTTTACATGGAAGGCGAAAAGATTCAAGCAGCAATTAATTCATTCCGAGGTGGCCGGATTAAAGTGACGGATTTGCTAGCAATTAACAAGAGTGCAAAGGAAGCAGTTCAGCAAATTGCTAATCTGGAAAAAGAGTTGAAGAAAAAGTTAGATCAAGTTAAAGACCTATGTTGTGGTTGTAAGTAGGGATAGGAATAGATAAATAGAGAAAGGGTGAGAATCATGGCGTTTATTCAGCGATATTCAACCACGACTAACGGAGCGGTTACTTTTACTGGCAACACACTGGGTCTAAGTAATACCAATATCAGTTATACAGATATTGGTGCATTTATCACATTAGATTTGTCTAAGCAGGTACCAGGATATCCTGCAGGTACCACACTGGATTGGAAAGAAAATGCTTCTGCTGCACAGCTTCGCTTACCAACGGGAAGCATAGTATTATATGCAGAGCTAATTTGGGGTGGATCAACAAAAACGAGTACCGAGGATGTGACGAGTGAAATAGATCGGACCATAACGTTAATCTCACCAAAAGGGAGCACCCTCATTACGCCAGATCCGACTACGAGTCAGCAAGTAGCTCAGGCGAACCAAATATTTTATGTTCGCTCTGCCAATGTTACTAGTTTTATAGATGCAGGTGGGGCTGGTAATTATACTGTCAGTGGTGTACCAGCGACAGTACAAAGATATAAAGGGAACAACGTGGGGGGATGGACTTTATCTGTGGTTTATAAAGATCCTACACTGCCTCTTCGAAATATGAACATTCATGTCGGAACTGCATCGATTGAGAAAACGGGATCAGTAAGCCAGAAAATTTCTGGCTTCTCTACGCCTGAACTTGGTGATGTCAAAGCAAGATTGTTGCTAACCGCAATGGAAGGAGATTCAAAGATTCCAGGAGATCAGTTACTTTTTGGAAAAGATGCCTCTTCTTTAAAGCCCATTTCAGGTCCCAATAATCCGATTGACAACTTCTTTGCTTCACAAATTAATGATGATGCAGGGAATCTGGATACGAGTGGTACCTATGGGAATGTAAATGTCATACCAGGAAGTGCCGGACCAGCAGTTCGTTATAATTGGGATATTACCAATGTGGACGCTTCTACAGCTATGGAGAATTCACAAACGGAGGCATTAGTTCAACTGACTTCGAAATCAGATGGTTATATAGTGACAGGTCTGGGTGTCCAAATTGATGTGAATAGTCCAGAAATCAAAATTAATAAAGAAGTAGATAAAGAAGCAGCTATCGTGGGTGAAATCCTTACTTACACTCTATTAATTGAAAACAGTGGAATGACCGAAGCACAAAAAACTATTTTAAAAGACACTCTTCCACCAGAATTAAAGTTTGTTGAAGGCAGCTTACAGATCGATGGCGTTCCTATACCTGGTGGAGATCCGACAAAAGGAGTAGACATTGGTTCCATATCTATCGAAGGCCCGACGGAAGTTACCTTTCAAGCCTTAGTATTAAAAGTGCCACCAGACAATAGAGCGGTGAATAAAGCTACTGTCGTGTATGATTTCCAAAGTGCCCCAGGCTTACCGGTCTCTTCAGGTACAGCAGATAGTAATGAAGCCATTACGGTCATTCGAAAAGTAGAGGTAGAGGTAGTGAAACGGCAAGACATGTCAGTTTATGTCAAGGCAGGTAACATTGTAACCTATACCATTGAAGTTGCTAATACAGGTGATACACAACTGACCGATGTCGTAATTGAGGATCAAATTCCAAATGGAACGAAGTTGGTTCCAGGCAGTATACAGATAGATGGGCGCCCTCTCTCAGGCAATATAGAAAGTGGCGTGAATATTGGTACGGTAGAGCCCGGGACGACGACAAGAGTCACCTTCCAAGTGTTGATTGATAACCCAGTGCCTAAGAAAGTGACAAACAAAGCAAAAGTTGATTATAAATATAAGCTTATTCCTGATGGACAAATTTATCGAAAAGTAGAAATGACGAATGAAGTGACAGCTATTCACGAAAGCAATTGTAAAGAAGCACAGAAGAAAATCGTGACAGGTATTGGAGAAGCTGAGTTAGCGGCTGCAGGAGTAATCGTAGCAGAAAAATTAAAAATACAAGATGCAATTCGGGCCTTCAACGAAGGGAAGCAGAGTGCAGAAGAATTACTCAATGAGAATGAACAGTTGACCCACAAACTAACAAAAATAATTTTAGACGAAAAATTGCAACAAGATACATTGCAAAAAGCAAAAATACTTTGTTGCGATGGTATTGACGGGATTGAAGGGATTGACTACAGTGGTGTCTATATCATCAAAAATAAAGGAAGTCAAAAAGTATTAGATATATCTAGCGCCTCAAAGGATAATGGTGTAAACGTCCAACAATGGGATTATAACGGCGGAGATCATCAAAAATGGGAACTAGAGAAGATGGCAGATGGGTATTATAAAATCAAAGCAGTTCATAGTGGGAAATTGCTTACTGTGTCCGGAGCTTCAAACAGTGATGGTGCGAATGTAGAACAATGGGAAGACATTGGTGGAGATAATCAAAAATGGAAAATCGAAAAAAATTCGGATGGAACGCTTAAATTGATAGCTAAGCATAGCGGCCAATTACTTGATCTGAAGAGTAGTATACAAAACAATGGTGCTAATATTCAACAATGGCCAGACAATGGTACAGATGCTCAATGTTGGGAATTGACAAAATTAAAATAATACTTTTTATAAAATAAAGTATGTGTTTCGATATAGTAGCACAAAGTAGAAGTATTTGCTTTTAATAAAAACGGTAGAATAAACTTTAAAAAGAAAAGACATGAGTCATTGATATTATCCCCTTAAGGTAGACAGTGTAAAAAGACCATGAACAAACATGGATGTTACACTTCTACTTGGAGGGGATTTTATTATGGCTAAAAAAGGGTCTACATTTCAAACTTATTCAAATGAATTAAAGATACAAGCTGTAGAAAGTTTTTTAAACGGTGAGGGTAGTCAATCAGCTATAGCGAAGAAATATGGACTTAAAAGTAGAACGCAATTAATAGAGTGGGTTAGGAAATATCAAGAAACAGGCGGTATTTCAGACTCACGGGGAAAAAGTAGTGGTAATAAGGGCCTCAAAAATCCCTTGAAAGGTCGTCCTCGTACGAAATTCGATAGTATGGAAGAAGAGTTGGAATACTACAAGGCACAGGTGGCGTACTTAAAAAAGCAGTATCCAAATCTGTAGGAGGTGTCCTTGCTCAAACGACGAAGTGCGAGATTATTGAAGAACTACGTTCTCGATACAATGTAATCTGGCTTGTCGTCATTGCTCAGTTAAATCGTTCTAGCTACTATAAATGGCGTTCAACACGTACGCAAAGAAAATTACGTTTTTCAAAGGATGATACACTGCGTGAACAAATTCAAGCGATTCACATAAAACACAAGGAATATGGCTATCCTCGTATGACAATTGCCTTACGAGAAGAGGGCTTTTTAGTGAATCACAAAAAAGTATGTAGACTTATGTAAGAGCTTCAAATTCAATCGATCATCCGTAAAAAGCGTCGCTTTTTTAAAGGGAAATCCTCAAAGATTTTCCCAAATGTAGTAGAACGCCAATTCCAAAATCGCAAACAAAATGAGGTATTTGTTACAGACATCACTTACTTGCCATTCAAAGATAATTTTCTCTATTTATCGGTCGTCCAAGACATTTACAATAATGAAATTGTTGCCTGGAAACTCTCACATCGCAATGATCTACAACTTGTTCTCGATACACTTGATTTAGCAACAAAAAAAAGAGATGTGTATGGAACCATCATCCACTCGAATCAAGGATTCCAATACACATCTCATGCTTATCATCGTACGCTTCAACAGCTAGGTGCCATCGGCAGCCACTCTCGCAAAGGAAACTGCCATGACAATGCTTGTATTAAATCATTCTTTTCTCATTTTAAATCTGAAATGTTTTATCTCAATTATTATCAAACAAAAGAAGAATTGATTCAAGCAATTGAAACATACATCTATCATTATAACTACAAACGATTCCAAAAACGACTCAATCATCGAGCTCCGATTGAATATCGAATCTCAATGGCTGCTTAGTCTTTTTTTTAAAGCTGTCTACTTGACGGGGATAAGACCAGGGATAGTCCTTCTTGGCACAATCTCGTTTGTCAGTCTTCTTGGTACTCTTCAGCTAAGTGAGATGGATATGATGAAATAGGAGGACCAATTTTAAAGTAGGATAAGCTAGTTTTTGAAATCGTTATACAGTTCTTTAATAGATACAGTTTTTGTAACATGTCTTTATCTATTGGGTGAAGCATGCGATCTGTCATAATGAAATAATTGTGATGATAGATAAATACTTTCCCTTCAGGTAGAATCGTGTAATTAGATAAATTCGGGTAAATAGGTGGTCCATCTGAAAATTCATCTAAACTACGTTGCGAAACTTTAATAATTTCTTGAGCTGAAAATTTAAACTTGCGAAATGCTGTAGTGTTAATAAATGGACGTTTTTGATTATTTTCTATATAAAATAATTCTCCTTTTTCATTTTTTACAACACGTAAATTTGGAATGGGTTCTGTAAGAGATATAGGTGGTCCTTCTGTATATTTGTAAATAAATGGTTCGGGGATTGGGACAATTTGATTTTGATTATATTTGAAGTAAGAAAGCATTTCTTTTGATAGGGACCTACGTTTATAATTATCAACTAAAAATACGTCACCTTGTGAATTTCTAAGCAATATACCATTTAAATCTTTAGATGGGAGGTTGGCATATAGATTTTGGAAGGAAAAAGGTGTTTTGAAAGTAATATCGAGCACTTTGTTAATAGGATAGAAAGGTTGGAATGTATTTAGACGTTTCCAAAACATTGCATCTCCGTTAAACCAATATAGAGAATTGGTCTCCCAATAATTACTGTATTTTTGATAAACCTTTAATAAAATTCTTCTTGTATGCATAACTGAACAGTGATCCACAACATTTGCAGCTGTATATAAAATTTCCGAGGCTTTTCTTACATATTCATGAGTAGGTTGCAGATTATAATCAACACATTTTACATGCTGAGAAGAATACACCACATCTATTTCAGGACTTTTTTGTAAGAAAGATAACATTTCAGCTAATCTATTTGGAACGTACATAGTATCATCGGTTAAATAGCAAATATAATCTCCGCATGTTAATGGAAGCGCCTCATTAATGAGCGTTGCATATCTTGTGGTTTTATATCTTTCATTACCTTGTATAAAACTATTCTTATAATAAATTCGAGGGTCATCTAAATACTTTTTTATGATATTTATAGTATCTGGATAAGAGTTATCATCCATAATAAAAAGTTCCCATTCTTTAAAAGTTTGCATCTGAACACTTTCAATAACTTGATTAATTAAAGAAGGTTTATTATAGCTAGTGAGGATAATTGAAATTAGGGGTTTCAAAGTTGTCACCTCTTGTGAGAATTTTGGATAGCTTAATATTTTCAGGTGGATATTAATTGAATCTTTGGATTTAGTTGTTTCTAACTATTGATATTTTCTTTTTTGTACTTAAATAGTTTATTACTTGTTCATAGATATGGTATAGACTATAGCGGATTATAAAAAAGATGCATGGGCAAATAAAATAGCTACTTTATCATTTTATTACATATATAAATCTTTTTTAAAATTATCGGAACGGTTCGTCCTTTCTCTTTATATAATAACGTAACTATTTTTTATTTAATGATAAGGAGGAGAGTAATATTTGCCTAAAATTACAGTTATTATGACGAGTTATAATAAGCCCACATTTGTAGAAAAATCGATATTAAGTGTATTAAACCAAACTTTCCAAGATTTTGAACTTTTTATTATGGATGATGATTCTAACGAACTGACTCAGAAAGTGATTCAACCATTCATAAACAAGAAAAATGTACACTTTTATAAAAGTAATGTAGGCCATATTTCTGAACGAACAAAAAAAGTCAGATATGCTGCTTTAATTAACGAGGCACTTAAACATGCAAAAGGGGAGTATATTACTTATATTACAGATGATAATCAATACGAAAAAGAGCGACTTAAAATGATGTCTAGTTATCTTGATGAGAATAAAGATGTTCAAATTATTTATTCTGCATCAAAAACGATTCATCTAGATGAGTCAGATTTACCTATCAAAACTGTTGAAAGGCCTGCAAAAAAAGTTACTAATAATGCACCATGCGCAATTGATCATTGTTCTATAATGCATAGAGCATCTGTTTTGCCGATTCTTGAAAAAAGGTGGAGTTCTTACTGGGATGAAGATCCTCAGTTTTATCGTATTGGAGATGCACGCTTTTTTTGGAGATTAAATCATTATTGGGATTTTCATCCTTTAGATGAAGTTTTAGATATCAATTATATAACTTCACATTCAATCCATGCGCAGTTATTTGCGGAAGAAAAAAATGAATTTGTACAATTATTACCACCACAAAGAACATGTAAAGAATTAAGAGAAGACTTAAGAAAAAAAAGAGGGTGAAATGTTGAGTGACATCTATTTGAAAAATTATTGGTTATTAAATCTAGAATATATAAATATTTTTTCAGAATTAAAGCATTATAATGTTGCTTTACCATTACTGAGTAATTTCTATCAATATTTGGACGAAGATGTAAAAAATAAAATGAAAGAAAAAGATTTTTATAAACAACTGTCAATTGAACCTATAGAGGAAACACAGTTGCAGTTAGAGTTTGAAAAAAGAATGTCTTCATTTCAATCAAAGATAAAAAGAATAAATCAAAATGGAGTGATTCTCCTGAATTCAGATTATCTCCGTTTTTCAGTAAGTAATTTTACTCACTTTAATCCAAATCATACAAAGATATTAACTAGATCAAAAAAGACAGAACTTTATGGTCTTCCTACAATTTGTGCACCAGATTATATAAATAAAGCCCCTAATACTGCACATGTTTTCATCGAAAAGGCTAAAAAAATCTATTCAAAGTTCAATAAACATCCACTATTTTCAAACATGTTTTTTCAAAAAAAATTACTCAGCGACCTCCCTATTATGATTGAGAAACTTAATATGGCATATTTCATTTTTAAAGAACAAGTTATTTCTGGTGTGATTGTTGGCACAACGGAGGATATAGCAAGCAGAGCTCTTACTTTTCTATCTAAAAGTGAAGGGATACCGAGTTATTGTCTTCAGCATGGTGCGATAATGGGTGAAGAAGCATACTTTCCAGTTTTCGCTACAAAACAGGTTGTATATGGAAGATATGAACGAGATTGGTACCTTCAAAAAGGGGTCAGTGAATCTCAAATTGAGATTATAGGGCATCCCAGATATGATGATATCTTCGATATGGTATATACGGATAAAAAGAATCTTTTTAAACAATTAAAAATAGACCCCTCTACAAAAGTGGTTTTTATTGCAACCCAGCCATTTAAAACTTCATTTTATGTCGAATTGACAGAAGAATTAGTTAAAGATAAAAATATCACAGTTATTATAAAGCCTCATCCTTGGGAAAAAGGGCGTAACCTAGTGGGAGAATATGTTCGGTTAAGTAACGTATATCCTAATGTTAAATATATAACAAATGAAGTGAACATGTATGATGTTATTTTACATGCGAATCTTGTGGTTATTTCTAATTCAACAGTAGGGTTAGAGGCAATGTTATTAGATATACCTGTAGTTGTTTATAAATCGTTATTAGAGGATAGAGATTATAAGTATTATGATAAATTAGATTGGCTTGTAAATCACTCTATTGAAGATATGGTGAGCACGATTGAAAAGGTCCTAAACGATTCTTTGCAGTCAAGTCTAGCAAAAGAATTAAGACAACAATTTATTAGTGAAAATTATCCACAAGAAGTAAGCACCAAAAAGTTGCAAGGCTTAATTCAAAGCGCACAAGGATAAACATTATTTTAAAAAGAGGAGGTATTCATATCCATGTTTTTTAAAAATAAAAACGTTTTAATTATTGGTGGAACAGGAACAATTGGAAAAAGCATTCTTTCTAATGTTTTAGAGGGAAAGCCAAAAGTTATAAGAATTTTTAGTAGAAGTGAATATAATCAATTTTTATTACAAGAAGAGTTTAGGGGTAAAAATCAAAATATTCGCTATTTAATTGGGGATATTCGAAATTATGATCGCCTAGATAGCGCAATGGAAAATATTGATTATGTGTTCCATGTTGCGGCGATGAAGCATGTTTCATTTTGTGAATATAATCCGTTTGAAGCGGTATTGACCAACATTTTTGGAACACAAAATGTAATAAAAGCAGCAATTGCCCAGAAAGTAAAAAAGGTGATTTTCACAAGCTCTGATAAAGCAATTTCACCAACAAATAATTATGGTGCAACAAAACTAACAGCTGAAAGATTGATAACATCAGCGGAATATTCAAAAGGATCTAGTGAAACAATATTTGCAAGTGTACGTTTCGGAAATGTTATGGGATCGAGAGGTTCTGTTATTCCCTTATTTGAAAATCAAATTAAAGAAAATCACAAAATAACTGTAACTGATCTTAGTATGAGCAGATTTATGATGACACTGAAACAAGCAACGATGTTAACCATTGAAGCAATGAAAATAGCAAAGGGCGGTGAAACCTTCATATTGAAAATGCCAGTTATTTCATTAAAAGATTTAGGTGAAGTGATGATAGAAGAAGTTACAAAGTTGTATAGTTTGTCCAAGGATAGTATTAAGATTGAAGAAATTGGATTAAAACCTGGTGAAAAAATGTATGAAGAACTTATGACACATGATGAATCTTTACAGGCTTTTGAATTACCGGATATGTTTATCATACCAAGTCCACTAAAAAAGGGTGCTCAATATGAAAATGCCAATAGAGCGAAGCCAGGATTTTATCGCTCTGATCATCAAGATGCGATTTCAAAAGAAGAACTTAGAAATTTGATTATAAACCAGCAACTACTAGCAGGAGGGGAGAAATTATGAAAATATTAGTAACTGGTGGTGCAGGATTTATTGGTAGGTGGGTTGTAAAGCGATTATTGCAAGATAAGCATGAAGTATGGATATTAGACAATTTAGCGAATTCAACTACAGCAAATATTATCGAGTTCGTTTATGATTTAAACTTGAAGCAATGTATACAAGGAGATATTAAAGATAAAAAATCGGTTGACCAATTATTTAAAAATCATTCATTTGACCTTTGTTATCATTTAGCAGCAAGTATTAATGTTCAAGATAGTATAGATGATGCTAGAACGACTTTTGAAAATGATACAATAGGTACTTTTAATTTGTTAGAACAATGTCATAAGCATAATGTCAAAATGGTCTTTATGAGTACTTGTATGGTATATGATAAAGCTACTAATACACAAGGAATATCAGAATTAGACCCCATTAAACCAGCTTCTCCATATGCTGGATCAAAAATAGCTGCTGAAAATATGGTTCTATCTTACTATTATGCTTATAAGCTTCCAGTTGTGGTAATTCGTCCATTTAATACGTACGGACCATTCCAGAAAACTGGAGGTGAAGGTGGGGTTGTTGCCATTTTTATAAATAATAAATTAGATAAAATACCAGTAAATATTTATGGAGATGGGAAACAAACGAGAGACCTTTTATACGTTGAAGATTGTGCAGATTTCGTTGTGAAAGCAGGCTATTCTTCTAAAGCAAATGGTCATATTATCAACGCAGGAACAGGACAAGATATATCAATTAATAAATTAGCAGAATTGATTTCGGGAAATAAAGTAAGTATTCAACATGTAACTCATATCCATCCACAAAGTGAAATTCAAAAATTATTATGTAACTATGAAAAAGCAAAAACAATATTAAATTGGGAACCGAAAGTTTCTTTAGAAGATGGAGTTATTAAAACAGAAGAGTGGATTAAATCTTTAAAAATTAACCCTAAGGAGAAAGAATAATGGCCAGGGAAATTCTCGGTATACATGGGGGAAATCCTGTTAGAGGAACATATTTGCCTTATGGTCAACAACAAATTGATGACCATGATATTCAGGCAGTTATAGATATATTAAAAGGAGACTTTTTAACGACAGGACCAACGATTCAACAGTTTGAGGAGGCTATAGCAAAATACGTTGGGGCAAATTACGCTGTTTCTTTTTCAAGTGGTACAGCTGCTTTGCATGCTGCCTGCTATGCAGCTGGAATCACAGAGGGAGACGAAGTAATTACAACCTCAATGACATTTGTAGCAAGTGCAAATTGTATTTTATACCAGGGTGGAAAGCCAGTTTTCGCTGATATAGACTATGAAACATACAATATCAGTACTAAGTCTATAGAGGAAAAGATTACAAACAAAACAAAGGCTATTATTCCCGTACACTTTACTGGGCAGCCTGTAGAATTAGATAAAATAAAGAAAATAGCAAATGAGAATAACTTGATTATCATTGAAGATGCAGCACATGCATTAGGAGCCACTTATAAAAATCAAAAGATTGGTTCAATTGGTGATATGACAATGTTTAGCTTTCATCCTGTGAAACATATTACAACAGGAGAGGGTGGAGTAATTACTACAAATAATACTTTGCT
This sequence comes from Bacillus sp. MYb56, assembly GCF_002976445.1. Classification (NCBI taxonomy): domain Bacteria; kingdom Bacillati; phylum Bacillota; class Bacilli; order Caryophanales; family Bacillaceae; genus Bacillus; species Bacillus sp. MYb56. The sequence continues at coordinate 30,107 of NZ_PCOH01000032.1, read as the reverse complement.
TTATGAAAAGCTTGTTCAATTTCGTACACATGGAATTGAAAGGAATCCTCAAAAACTTCTTGATAATCATGGGCCTTGGTATTATGAAATGCAATTTTTGGGTTACAACTACAGGATGACTGATATACAGGCTGCTCTTGGCTTATCACAGTTAAGTAAATTAGATTCTTTTATTAAGATTAGAAAGAAATATGTAGACATTTATAATAAAGAATTTAATAGTTTACCTGAAATCATCATACCAAAGCAATTGCCCCAAACCCACTCAAGTTGGCACCTTTATATCATTCGGTTAAATACTAAATTATTAAAGGGTAATCGAAAAGAAATTTATGAGGCATTACAAAAAGAAAATATTGGTGTGAATGTGCACTATATACCAGTACATTTACAACCGTTTTATCAAAATTTGGGTTATAGAAAAGGCCTTTGTCCACAAGCCGAAAATTTATATGAGGAAATTATTACACTTCCTCTATTTCCTAAAATGACAAAAGTTGATGTAGGGGATGTAATAAAAGCAGTAAGAAAAGTTCTTTCGTTTTATAGAGTTGCTAAACATTAAATGAAAGGGGTGTTATTAGAATTGCGAAACAAAAAGTTGTTAAGAGCAGTAACAAAAGTTGATATAAAAAAAGGAGAAATCATTACAGCTAATAAAGTTGATATGGAACTAGGTATCGTTGAAAATGCACTGAACCAGCTTCAGTTTGAGGAATTATTACCTCAAGTAGCTTTATATAATTTGCAAGCAGGAACTCCATTAACGAAAGAGGTTATTGAACCTCCTAAAGTAGTAATTATTGTACTTTGTAGATTAAAATCTACTAGGTTGCCTTTAAAAGCAATATTGCCAATACATGGAATCCCTTCTATTGAACGCTGTCTTATAAATGCATTAGCTATTCCTGGGGGACACCAAGTCATACTTGCTACTTCAGATGTAGCACAAGATGATCCTTTAGAAAAATTTGATCTAGGTGGGAAGGTTAAAATTTTCAGAGGTGATCCAGAAAATACCGCAGATCGCATACTCCAAGCTGCAAAACAAGAAAATGCAAACATTGTTATGCGGATTACAGGAGATTGCCCAGTTGTATCACCAGAAATCAATAATTATTTACTAGAGCAACATTTGAAAAGTGGAGCAGATTATACACAAGCACAGCTAAGTACGTTACCTGTCGGAACAGCAGGCGATATTTTCACATTAGAAGCAATTGAACGTTTGCTACAAACCCCGAAAACCTTAACCTATACAGAATACCTTCCATTTTATTTTACAAATAATCCTCATTTATTCCGGGTCAATATAGTAAAACTCCCTCCTTCATTTTGTTATCCTTCTTGGAGGTTAACATTAGATGAACAACCAGATTTAGATTTGTTCAATGAACTTTATAAAAATCTTAATGTAAAAACCAAACCTATATATTTTCACCAAATAAAAGATTACATCCTTCGAACCCCTGAACTCATTCGAATCAATAGTCATGTGAAATTGAAATGGGCAAATCAACAATCATTAGTAGATGAGCTAAATAGAGAAACAAAATTATAAATCAATAAATTGTATTACTTTTAACGAGGAGGGAGTAACTTGGATGAGAAAAAAATTGTCTTTCGCGCTGATGCATCTATTGAAATAGGGACCGGCCATATTATGCGTTGTTTAACACTGGCTCAGGAGTTACAGAATAAAGGTGCGCAAATTTATTTCATTTGTCGTAAGTTACAAGGTGATCTTCAGCAATATATTTTAAGTAAGGGATTCCACGTATTTTTATTAGATACAAATGATGAAAATACTGAATACTCAAATGCAGTATATGGAAGTTATTTAAATTGGCTAAAATGTCATTGGTTTGTTGATGCACAACAAACCAATGATATATTGTCACAACTCCCACGATTTGATTGGTTAATAGTTGATCATTATGGATTAGATAAAAAATGGGAAACTGTTTTAAGAAAAACTGTAAAAAAGATTATGGTAATTGATGATCTTGCAGATCGAGTACATGATTGTGAGTTGTTACTAGATCAAAATCTATACGAAAGCCTTAATGAACGCTATAAAGAATTAATACCAGAGCACTCTTTAATAAAATTAGGACCTAAATATGCCATATTACGGCCAGAGTTCCATTCTGCTAAGAAATTTTTACGAAAAAGAACGGGTGCGGTTGAACATATTTTTATATTTTTTGGTGGGCACGATGTAACGAATGAGACATTAAAAACGTTAAGAGCTATACAAAATATTAATAGTGATACTTTAAAAATAGATGTAGTGGTAGGAAGCCAAAATCCTCATAAGAAAGATATTCAAAATTATTGCAAGAGCATTTCAAACGCTTCATTTTATTGTCAAATAGAGAATATTGAAGAGTTTATGATACGAGCGGATTTAGGGATAGGAGCTGGGGGAACAACAACATGGGAGCGCTGTTTTCTTGGATTACCTTCTATAACAATTACAACTGCACAAAATCAAATAGAAGTAACCAAAGCTGTGGCGGAGGCCGGAGCTACATGGAATATCGGTACAGCTGAAAGTGTTTCAGATGAAACCATTACGAAATGTCTAAACAAACTTTTAACAGATTCAGATAAAGTGAGAGAAATGTCTAATAAAGCTCTTGCCATAAAGTGTGCCAGTAATTCGGATGAAATAACAAAAATTATTTTAGGAGGATAGTATGTTAAACATTGAAAAATTCCATTTGAAATGTATAGAAAAGAAAGATTTAAATCTTATTTTAAAGTGGAGGAATACAGAAGAAATTCGTTCTGTTATGTACGAAGATCATAAAATAACAATAGACGAACACTATAAATGGTTTGAAAAACTAAAATATGATGAAACAATGATTGCAAGATTACTAATATATAAAGAAAAGCCAATTGGATTTGTTAATTTTACAAAAATAAATAAAATAGATCGAACTTGTAATTGGGGATTTTATATAGGAGACAAACAGAGTGTAAGGCGTGCTGGAACTGTATTAGGTATAGTAGCATTAGACTATATTTTTGAAACAAATGGCATACAAAAAGTATGTGCAGAAATATTAGAATCAAATCGTATTAGTTTAAACTTTCATCAGAAACTCGGCTTCCAGGAAGATGGAAGATATGTGAACCATATTTTCAGGGATAATGAATTTATCGACGTTATTACAATGACCCTTTTTTATGAACAATGGATGGAAAGGAAAGAAGCTATAAAAAAAGAAATTGAAGGTGAAAAATATGAGTAATTTATATATCGGGGGTAGAGAGATTGGCAATAGCTCGCCACCATTTATTATTGCAGAAATGTCAGGGAATCATAATCAATCATTAGATAGAGCCTTGCAAATTGTAGAGGCAGCAGCAGAGGCTGGAGCACAAGGATTTAAAATTCAAACATATACACCAGATACAATGACTTTAAATATAGAAAATGGTGATTTTTTAATTCAGGATACGAAAAGCTTATGGAAAGGTAAAACACTTTATCATTTATATAAAGAAGCATATACACCATGGGAGTGGCATAAACCCATTTTTGATCGCTGTATAGAATTAGGAATGATACCATTTAGTACTCCATTTGATGAAACTGCTGTAGATTTTCTAGAATCATTGAATGTTTCTTGTTATAAAATCGCATCTTTTGAAAATACTGATATTCCCCTCATACGTAAAGTAGCAACGACAGGAAAACCAATAATCATTTCGACAGGTATGGCTTCTATTGCTGAATTAGATGAAACAGTAAGAGCTGCGAGAGAAGAGGGATGTAAAGAATTAATTCTATTAAAATGTACAAGTACGTATCCTGCATCTCCGAAATCTACAAATATAGCTACGATACCTCATATGAAGGAGTTATTTAAATGTGAAGTAGGTTTGTCTGATCATACACTTGGGGTAGGAGTATCTGTAGCGAGTGTCGCCTTGGGAGCCACAGTAATTGAGAAACATTTAACGCTTTCGAGATCGGATGGAGGAGTTGACGCTGATTTTTCAATGGAACCTGCTGAATTTAAATTATTAGTAAGCGAAACTGAAAAAGCATGGGAATCTTTGGGGAAAGTATATTATGGCCCTACTGATTTAGAAAAAGATTCTTTAAAATTTAGAAGGTCATTATATGTTGTAGAAAACATAAAAGCGGGAGAGGCTTTCACGATAGAAAATATTAAAGCTATTAGACCAGGTAATGGCTTATTACCAAAACACCTATCCAAAATTATCGGAAAGAAAGCGAATAAGGACATTGAAAAAGGAACGCCTGTTTCGTGGGATCTTATTTGATAGGGTACAATTAGATACTACTAGGAATTCGTTGAATAAATTAAAATGCCTTTTCAATTTAATGAAAAGGCATTTTAATTTATTCAGAATGATTATAGAAGAAAAGATATTTTTAATTTAATAACCTAATGAAGTTGTGATTGTAAAATAGTCGTAATAAAATGGATTCTCTCATGAAAAGTATGCTGTGTAATAACTTTTGTATGAATTTTTTCGACCATTAATCTTTTCGAAATCGTATCATTCAAATGAAAAGATACTTTATTTAAACAGTCCTCAAAGCTATTATAGGATATAATTTCATCTTTATTGAAGAAAGATGAAAGGTCAGATTTTTCTTCTATAATTTGAAAGCCTTGGCAAGCTGCAATATCAAACGTACGATTATTAATGGTATTATTTTTCACTTTATTTTTATTTTTATTCTGTGAAAATAGATGACTACGATGAGGGTTTAATATAAGACTAGCGTTATTATAATAGAGTGCAACTTCTTGAGGTGGAATCCATTCTTCTATAATTTTAATTCTTCGGTGATTCCGCCATTTTTTAATTAACTTATTTCTCCAGTGTTGACCAATAACAGTATAGTGATAAGGGGTTTTTTCCAAAAGAAACTGCATCAATTTTACTCGGGTTGGATAAGGATATCCAATGAACAATATTTCACTTTTATATTTCGAATTTCTTAGACCAGGCTTAAATACATCTATATTAGTTGCTAATGGTAAGTGGTATACATTGGTATATCCTAAACCTGAATAATATTTAAGTGCTTCACTATCAATAGTAAATATAAAATCAAAGTTATTTAATAGAAGAAGAGAGGTATCTATATAAAATGGGTCCTCTGTTAACCAGACAGCTAATTTAATGTTCCTTTTTTTAAAATATTGAATTGCTTTTTGTGGTAGATGATTACCTAATAAGGTGAAAACAATATCAGGATGAAACGTTGCCGTAATGAAATCCAATTGCTCTATTAATTCACTCGGCTGTACTGCTAATAATTCGAAATTTTGATCGATAAGTGTTCTCTGTATGCTTTGATCTAGATATTGATAGATTTTTGAGTAACCAGAAGTAATGTATAAGAGTTTCATATTTCAATCCCTGCTTTAGGTTTAAAATATATTATGAGATAAATGTAACACTTTCTATTTCTTTACAACTGATCTTAGTAATACTTGTAGTAGGAGGAGTAACTGAATTTTCCTCTTCTAATGTGACGATACAAGTATTAGGGTTAAAATTTGTAAAAATAGCAGGTCCAATAATATTTCCAGATTTACCAGTCACAGTAACGACTTCGCCTGGTTGTAAATTTTTAAAAATACTACATACTCCACCTGAACAACGAAATAAATTACATAAGAACAAATTTATCCCTCCTTTAAACAATATACTATATCATATGAAAGTATGTAGAGGGATGTGTAGACAAGTAACCTTTAGAAGGGAAAAAATTCAGTTTAAAGCAACTTATTGAAATGATAGATACAATGGAATAATACATTTTGGAGCATTTTGATTAGATTATCCATAGTTAAGACATTCATTAGAATGTCTTAACTATGGATTGAACTTTAACCACCTGAAGCATCTTAAGGGGTGGTTAAAGTAACACTTTCAATATCTTCACAACTTATGAATATAGTATTGGTAGAAGAGGGGGTTATCACATCTTCTTCAACTAATACAACCGCACAAGTATTCGCAATGAACTGTGAAAAAGTAGCAGGACCAATAATTTGACCTGATCTAGTGGTAATTGTAACAACTGTTCCCTTTGGCCATGAAGAGAATATAACACAAGCTAAACCTGTACATGCTGCCATATTAAACCCTCCTAACTTTAAGTTTTGATTGATATAATACAGTCCAAACATTTTATATTGTATGTGGTAGCAATATGAACTGTTTGGACTAATAAAAAACTAGAATTATATAAAAACGTAAAAACAGTAAGTGGTATCACTAATATGAAAAATGTAATAAAAAAACATGAGGAAGAACCTTGTGTTAATCTAAAAGTGGATTATTGTGATGATAAAAAAAATAAGCTTGTAAGAGCATCTGCTTTTAGAGCTGTGAGTAAAGTTAATCAAAATGTACCAGCAAATACTTTTGTTAAAGTCTTATTCCAAAATGAGTTCCTTCTTAAAGAAATGGGATAAAACAGGGAACTGGACAGGGCCAACTGATATGCGAGAAATATATAGGCTAGGAAGAGAAGTTTGGGATGCAACTCATTTACAGCAAAAAGAAAACTAAACAGAAGTGTTATCTGAAAACAAAAAAAGAGCGCATAGATGAGCGCTCTTAGTAAAGTAGACTATATGAGTCTTGGATTAGTATATAATAATATATGCTAATTTCGTTTAAGTGTGTAAACAAAATTAAATAAAAAGAGCACATATTTGAACTACTCACCACTTCAAATAGTCCGTTAGGACGTTAAGTGGTGAGTAGTTCAAGGATTTGGGCAGATTCTTATGTGAGATAGCATAAGAGCCTGTTTGCATGCTCTACCTTTCTTTATGTACAATAAGGATAATAGAACGTATTTTGAAATTAAAGTAAATATATTTAAACATACAGAACTTATGTTAAATACAAATTTGTATTCTATTCATGAGCAAACATATAGAAGAAAGTAGACGCTCATTATCGTAGTACGTCTAATCGAAAAGCATTGCTGAAGATTTTGGCAGTGCTTTTTCTAAATCAACTTTTTGATATTTTTCATTCTGCTCACAATTATATAGAAAAGTTGAAAGAAGAACGTGAATAGTCCCAAACAAATGTGTTTCGGACTAGGGATTCGATATTTTATCCATTTTATTCAACATTTTTTAAGAATTAAAAGGCTGAATTTTCTGATTCATAAAGCGAGAAAAATGTATTACGTTAATCAATAGATACCCCACTAGAGACAATCGGTTTTGTTGGTGCTGGCGTATCTCCACCATTAAACGAAGAGTGTTGTGATACATTTAAACTAATCATGCTACATGCTAACGCACTTACTACTACCATACTTAATAACACTTTTTTTATTTTTTTCATTACTTTAACGCTCCTTTTCTCAAATGTTTCTTATCAGCATTATTGCTAATATAGAAATATTTGCTCGCTTTAACATGATTATTTGCCTCGTAAAATTGGAGTGCTAAAATCTCTGCATATTCTTTTACACAATCCCACATGTCCTCTTTTTCAAAATAAGAAATTGCATCAGTAACTACTTTTTCTAATTTAATTCTAGGTAGTTCTGTGATTAGTTCATTTAAAACTGCGAAACGATGCTTATATTCCTCATTCCCTGATTCATTTGTATACTTTATTCCTTGCTCGATATATGCTTTTGCTGTTTCAACGCCTTCTAATTTATAATATGCTCTTGCTAAGACAAATAATGCTTTAAAATGGTTCGGTATGGTATTTATAATTTCAGAACTCTGTCTAATCGCCAATGGATATAAGTCTTGAATATTATATAACCAGCCTAAATTGGATCGTACTCGTAATAATAATTGTTCTTCATCATACTTCTTAAAAACATCAATAACCGTATTGAGACATTCTTCCGCTCTTTCAAATTCTCTTAGGTCTATACAAGCCAGTCCATATACATTGTCGCATAAAGCAATATTAATTTCATAGCCTACATGATTCCGGTATATTTCTTTGGCTTTTACTACATGTTGAATCGCTTTAAATGGTTGATAAGATTGATAACAGTAAGTTGAAAATCTATACTCAAACTCGGCTTTTTCTACTTCATCAGGTATATCAATTAAAAGTTCTTCTGCCTTTTCATAGTGTGTTTTCGCTTCAGTATAATTTGCTAAAATTGTAGAGTGGATTGCCTTAAAGAAATAATAATAGTAAGCTAAAAATGAAAATTCCTCTTTGATATTAGGGAGTTTTTCTATTTGATTAAAAGAATCTTTTGTAATACTCATTCCATCTACCAAGACTTTATATCTAAAATTCAGTAGGGAATAATAGAATGATACATATTGGTCTATTTCTATTTCCTTTAAACGTTCTTTTACTTGTAGATATGTCTGTTTTGCTTCTTTTACATGATATAAACGAATTTCTTCATACCATTCATGTAATAATTCCATCAATTGCTTATTACTTTTTTCTTGAACAGTCATAATATCCCCCATTTCTCTGTAAAGGCTTATTCTGATAATAACAGGAAATAGATACATTAAATTTAACTACGATTTTTTTCATTAATATACAGAATATTCTGAATTATTTGATTGTCCATGCTTTTAAATTTCAAATAGTAAAATTAAGGAAATGAAAGTTTCGTTAATGGATTTTTTGATTTTTTAACTGTTGTCTATTTAATACTTCTTATAAGCGGTGGCGTAGCACTATAGTAGAAAAAGAGAGAGATTATACTGTTATGGTATTGAGAAATATATAGGGCTTATTAAGCTTCAAGGGATTCCTCGAAAATAAATAGAAGTATATCCATATCTATTTACATTGAAGAGGGAGCGTTAGTTTATGATAAGTTTTGGGATTAATTTACGCAATATTATTAGTTATACACAAGAGAGTAGGAATCTTAATAATATACGTATTTTAAGTAAGTTGGGTATAAGATTATTTGATATATATGGAGAACCATTACCTGTATCAGATGTTAATCGAGAACTGGTAACGGCATTAAAACGCCAAGACATAAATACGCAAAGATATATATTAAGTCATTTACAAGGATAGAAAAAACGATATTATGCCGTGTTTATTCATACATATGTTCTATCCGATAAACCAAGAGGCTATAATCGTAGGTTTGTGAAATTTCGTTTTCCTAGATTTAATTATATACTACAGTATGTCTCGCTATGAAATGTATAAACCTCGTGTGTGTAAGTAAGAACAGAATAAAGCATGTGTAAAAAGTACCCATCCAATTATTATGTGTATCACAATTGGATGGGTACTTTTTTACTTATTCCCAAATAGGGAAAAAGCTAAATGCAATGGATAGTCATCAAAACGCGAGTGTACAAATGTAACAAATGAAATTTCTATTCATAAGTGTGGTTCTTCTATTTAATCAAGTATGATTTAATACTTTCTTAGTTTTGGTTAAGGAAATTTATATACTTAAAGTAAAGGGGAGAATTTTTAATGAAGGGGGAGGAGAATTTGAAAATTTTCAACTCAGTTGCTCCTACACAAATAAAAAATGAAGATTTACCATTTGATATTTCCTGGATGACCGATTGGATTGTAGACTGGTTTGGTTCTTTGTTTAATGGCGGCAGTGATGTAATAAAAGATGGGGGAAATAAAGTAGATGGTGCAGTCCATGTGAGTGTGCCTGCATTTTTTGATGTTATTTTCCTTATTCTTTCTGTAGTAATTTTAATTTCATTATTAGTTTTTGGAGCTTCTTTATGGTTTAAACATATAAAGTGGAAAAAAAGATCTATCTATTTTGGAGTAGGTTCGTTTATTCTCATTCTATTAATAAGGATTCTACCAGTGTTAATGTTGACAACACGTTCTTTTGATTTTCAAACCTTTATGAGTAATATGGTGGGTTTAATCACTTCTATAATTTTAGGGACAGCTGTATTGATGTTTTTAATATCTTTAGCATTAGGTATGCTTTATAAGAAATTTGAACATCCCAAATATGGAAAATGCAGTTCAAGTTTGAGATATAGTTCAATTTTTATATTTGTAATGACATTGCTAGTACCGGCCTTACTGCGTCATTTATAATCTTGGTTTATATAAGGAGAAGGAGGAATAGTGCAGGTAGTATCTATAATGTTTCTGTGTAATTATGCTAGTACTTGTTCTCCTCTAGGTTGCTGATTTAAGTCTTAAACATTAAAAAGGATTTTGTTGTACGAAGTTTTGGCAAAGGAGGAGAGGTACTAGTGACCACTTTTGTTGTAATGGTGAGTATATTCTTAATTCTGTTCGTAATTGGTCCCAAAGCGACTAAGAGAAAAGAAGAAAGAGATAGAATAGAAAAAGAACATAAGGAGAAAATGGAGATTTTAGAGGAAGAAAAGATTGATTTAGATATTAATGGAACCAATGTAAGGTTACACAAGAAGCCTAAATTAAAGAAAAGTATATATAAAATAAAGAGTGATAGATAACTCCTCAATAGTAACTGTCAGCTAGAAATGAAGATACGGCGCTGTAATGGAGGAAAGATCACAAAAAATGATTAATCTTTATGTATAAAAACTTAAGCAATCCAAAATTCAAACCCATATTAATTGTGGATTTGAATTAAAGTTTAATAAGGATCTTATTTCAAGATGGAATGGATGTATATATTCATTCCATCTTTTTTATTGTTTAATATATCACTTAATGATATATTATTTATAGATATATCATTAAGTGATATAGAGAGTAGGGATAAAATGAAGTCACTAGAACAATTAACCGATTCAGTATTTTATATTATGGCAGGGTTTACAAAGCCTAGACATGGCTATGCGGTGATGAGTTTGATTGAAGAATTAACGAATGGAAAAGTAGTAATTGGGCCTGCATCACTATATACAATCATTAAAAAGTTAATAACCCAATCATACATTGAATTATTTGATGACTCAGATTCACGTAGAAAGGTATATGTTTTGACGGATAAAGGAAGAGAAGTGTTAGAGCAAGATATCTTGAGACGTAAAACGATGCTTGAATTTGCTGAAAATGGATTAAAAGGGGAGAACTAAAATGGGAGAAACAAAATATATAACATCATTTGGAATTGCTTTTTCTGAAAATAAGGATTTTAAAAAGTTAAGAAAGTATGCTGCAAAAGGATGGATTGTGAAGCGCTTTAAAAGAATGGGATATGAATTAGAAAAAGGAAATGCTGAAGATGTTATTTTTAGTCTTGATATTAGAGAATTAGGTGAGAATGATTTAGAAGAGTATGTCGAAATGTTTGAATTGGCAGGTTGGGAGTATGTTTGTTCAAGCTATAATATGCACCTATTTAAAGCGAAACCAGGTACAAAGCCGATTTATACAGATGCAGAAACAAAAAGGGAAAAGATTAAAAATGTTAGAAAACCAGTTATATCAACAGTTGCAATCAGTACGGCCTTACTGATTGTAAGTTATATAGTTTCTTCGATGAGTTCGGGATTATTAAGTACAATATTTGAAATAGTTTTCATGTTTTCGATTGTCATTACTATTCCAATGTTAATGACATTAATAGCGACTTACTACCATTCGTTGCGAACAAGATAATATAGAAAGTAAATTTTTAAGTTTATAAAAAAGGTGGGTGTTATAAGTTATTCGCCTACCAAAATGATCCGATTTTTTAGAGATAAGTTATAAATCCCTTACATTTGAACAATCTCTGCTCAAATGTAAGGGATTCTTTTTATAATGAGATGAATCTTCTCAGTATCTTTTTATCTGAATTTATTTTAATTGTTGAAAATTTTGTAAAAAATACTGATTCCAATAGGAATATATGTGCTTTATTCTCCTGTATTTTATTTTTGCACCAGAACCATGGGTTATGTTAACCATACATTTATACAGTATATATGTGAAAAATGTTTTGGAGTGAATATATTTTTTTAACAGTACCGTTTATATTTGAAAATGTGAAATTGGGCTTAATTGTATGATTCCATTGTGGTTTTCATAGGCGTTTTCCTTATACTTATATTTGGAAGGTTCATATGTTGTGGTGTAGGTATTTAGAAAAGTTGTTTTTTCTATAAGGTAGGTGAGAACTATGAGCAAATTTAAAAAGAATAGATGTATACCGTTTCAATGTTGTTTCCCTTTACCTGAAATTGGTCCAACAGGAATAACAGGACCAACAGGACCACCAGGGACGGGGGTACCAGGAGAGACGGGACCATCAGGTGGACCACCAGGTCCGACGGGGGAAACAGGTTCGACAGGAGCAACAGGACCATCAGGAGAAATAGGTCCAACGGGAGCAACAGGTTCGACAGGAG
>NZ_PCOH01000032.1:0-17742 GCF_002976445.1 Bacillus sp. MYb56 | reverse complement strand
GGACCATCAGGTGGTCCACCAGGTCCGACGGGGGAAACAGGTTCGACAGGAGCAACAGGACCATCAGGACCATCAGGAGAAATAGGTCCAACGGGACCAACAGGAGCAACCGGATTACAAGGACCAACGGGGGAAACCGGATTACAAGGACCAACGGGGGAAACCGGATTACAAGGACCAACGGGAGCAACGGGATTACAAGGACCAACGGGAGCAACCGGATTACAAGGACCAACGGGAGCAACCGGATTACAAGGACCAACAGGAGCAACCGGATTACAAGGACCGACAGGGGCAACCGGATTACAAGGACCAACAGGAGCAACCGGATTACAAGGACCGACAGGAGCAACCGGAACGGTATTAGATTTTGCGGATTTTTATGCTTTGATGCCCCCTGATAATGCTGCAACAGTTGCAGTCGGTGGAGACGTAGATTTTCCAAGAGACGGACCTTTTAGTGGGGCGGGGATTGCACGTACTGGTGCTGATACATTTAATTTGTCTGCAATCGGTAGTTATCAGGTCTTGTTTCAGGTGAGTGTGACCGAAGCGGGTCAACTAGTTTTAACTCTTAATTCGGGAGCAGGAGCTGTTGAATTAGCTTATACGGTAGTTGGTCGAGCAACGGGTACTTCTCAGATAGTAGGAATGGCTCTTGTGCAAACATCAGTCATCAATTCAATACTTACTGTACGAAATCCTGCTAGCGAATCCACAGCACTAACCATTACTCCTCTGGCTGGAGGAACAGAGTCTGTTTCAGCACATCTTGTTATTACGCGACTTAGATAAAAGCGAAAAATAGAATTGCATAGGTTGTAGGCTATAACTATGAAGTTAAGGGAAATGTTATAAAAGTCCCTTTAAATCTTTTGAGGGAATTTTTATAGGTTTTTAGATATAGTGATTTCTTCTAAAGAAAACTATGTAAAAAAAGCTAGCATAGATCTAGTTTTTTAGATGTTCTAATCTCTTTATTTTTCATATTTTGAATGTAAACTAATGATAAAAAGTTTACATTAGAACTTACAATTGAAATTTCAGCATACAATGCTATGAACATTTACAATATAACCTTGGTCGGTTAATAAGAAAAAAAGAACATGTAGAAATTACTACATGTTCTTTTTGAGGTGATTAATTTTTAAATATTCCGTATCTTCTAGACTTTTCTTAGTGTATAGTTGTGTCCTTCTGTTTCTTTTCCCTCATTTCAACAGCAAAGTTCATGATCTCTTCCTGTGTTAACTTTTCTTCTTTAATATCACCGAAAATGCCCGAACCAACATATTTCAGGTTCTGTTGCAAAGTTTTTAAAAGTAAGCTAAACTTTTTCAAAACAGAGCGAGGAGAATCACAAATGAGATATTTTAAAGGAAAACAATTTAAGAAAGATATTATTTTAGTAGCCATCGGCTACTATTGTCGTTTTTCTTTAAGCTATCGCGATGTATCTGAACTTTTGAGAGAGCGTGGCATATCGGTTCATCCAACAACTATTATGCGTTGGGTCCATGAATATGGAAATTTGATCTATCAAATCTGGAAAAAGAAAAACAAAAAGGTACAATCATCGTGGAAATTAGATGACACTTATATAAAAGTGAAAGGAAAATGGCGTTATTTATATCGTGCGATCGATAAGGATGGATATACATTGGATATTCAACTTCGAAAACAAGAGATCATCAGGCAGCATATGCCTTTATGAAAAGATTGGTGAAGGCTTTTGGAGAACCAACGGTTCTTACAACGGACAAAGCCCCAGCGCTACTTTGCACGTTTAACAAATTAAAAGAACAAGGTTTTTATAGACGTACAACTCATTGTACAGTCAAACATTTGAACAATCTCATTGAACAAGACTATAGACATGTAAATAGGCGTTTTGCCAAATCCACAGGATTTCAAAGCCTTCGTCATGCTTCACGTACCTTGAAAGGTATTGAAACCGTTCATGCTCTATATAAACGAAGTTTGCAACAACCAAGCTTCGTTTTTTCGACGTATAATGAATTACAACAATTACTAACGATTGAATAAAACCCATCTGCAATCATACCAACTTTTTCTCTGTTAAGAAACTTTGCAACAGAACCCGGTCGTTTATGGCACTTGAGTGGTTACACTAATTCACTAAATATATCGCCTTCTATTCGTTATAGTTTTCAAAATAACTATTTACATATAATTTACATTAGTGTACTATCTATCTAGTACACTAATACAGAGGAGGAAAAAAATGAAAACTGAGTTTTCTCCTAATATCCCCATTTATGTTCAGGTAATGGAATACCTCAAAAAAGAAATTGTAACAGGACGTTTGGCACCAGGTGACAAAATTCCTGCTGTACGTGAATTAGCGGGTGAATTACAAGTGAATCCAAATACAATTCAACGTACATTTCAAGAGTTAGAACGGGAAGGTATTGCTGAGACACGTAGAGGAACAGGGAGATTTGTAACAATTAATGAAGAAATAATTACAGAGCTACGTAAAGAAATGGCAAAAGAGTTGCTTAATAATTTTATAAATGGAATGAATAACTTAGGATTTTCGGAAGAAGAAATTCTCTCAATACTCCGGTCTTCTTTGGAAAAGAAAAGGGAGGAAAACGAATGAAAGAAGTATTGAAAATTGAAAATTTATGGAAAAGATATAATTTAAAAACAGTGATTCAAGATGTAAGTTTAACAATATCAGAAGGGAAAATTATCGGTCTTGTTGGTAATAATGGTAGTGGAAAAACGACATTATTAAAAATGATTTCTGGTTTACGGCTTCCTTCTAAAGGAAGTATTGCAATTGGAGATAAAAAGGTGGTATTAGAAAAAAAAGAAATCGTTTCATTTATGCCCGATAGTCCTGTTTTTGAAAAGTGGATGACTGTAAAAGATGCTGTGTTGTTCTATCGAGATATGTATGCTGATTTTGATTTACAACAAGCAATGGATTTAATAGTCGAGTTTAAAATACCTCTAGAAGAGAACATAAGCATCTTATCAAAAGGAACAACAGGAATATTACAGCTTATATTAACTTTTTCAAGGAAAGCAAAGTTATATGTATTAGACGAACCATTAGGTGGGATTGATCTTATTTCTAGAAAGCATGTATTAGATTTAATTCTTAACTTTTATCGTGAAGATAGTACCATTCTTATTTCGACCCATTTAATAGAGGAAATTGAAAATATATTTGACGAGGTAATCTTTTTGAAAGACGGGGGTATTGTATTGCATGAAAACGTAGAAGAAATTCGTTTTCGCTATGGAAAAGCAGTACATGAGTTATTTAAGGAGGTTTTTGAGAGATGAATCCACTTTTTCGCTATTTATTTAATTGTAATAGAAAAAAGATAGCCGTCTTTTATTTTGGATTTATTACTATTTCGTTGCTTTTTTTATTTAATATGTTGGGACTATCGAAGGTAACAGATCAACTTACAAAGGATATAACATTAGGTATATTTATGTTAATCATAGGTTGCACTGCATTCCTACTTCTTTTAATAGCATTGCCTACTTTTAATAAAATGCTAAAAAATTCCATGATTCGTTATACAGCCATCTCAGGAAAAAAATATATTTATGCAAATTTATTCTTCTTCACATTAATGTTTATTCTTTTATTAGTAATAGGTCTGATTTTTTTATATTATTTTTCTCAAGGTTCCTATGGAGGAAAAGTAGTCGGGGGCTACCAACAAGAATTTCATAAGTTATATGCATATGGATTTATTCATCACGTACTTTCTGTTTTTTTATGGGGAATCGATTTCATGAGTATATTAGTTTCCTGTTATTTCATCATGGTAATTACAAAACTGATTCCTATAAAATCCTCACTGAATAAGATGATTTTATCCATCATCTTCTTGGCTTTATTTTTAACAATCCAAACATTCCTACTGGATTTTTTAAGTAAATTAGAGAAATATGTAATCACCATAAAGAGTACGGGGTTCATAGATAAAAACGGCTTTATTGACACATCATTGTACCCTAGTGAAGGATTCACTATTTTAGATGTATGTTTTACTTGCTTGTTCATAATTGTCCTAACAGCTATTACAGGTCGTATCATTGATAAAAAATTAGAATTATAAAGCTCCACTTTAAAGGTAGAATATATTTAGGAGGAAAAAATGAGAACAACTAATCCAATATTAAAAAAAGACAAATTTCATAAAGAGAAGACAAATGCTTCTACGATGACTATTGGCGGAACGATAGGAAAAACATTCGTTTTGCTTATCTTACTTCTTGCAGCGTCTGTCTATTCCTACGTACAGATGACACAAGGGACAATGAAAACACCTGTGTTAATTGGAATTATAATAGTTACTCTAATTGTCGCATTTATAGTTATATTCATTCCTCGTATATCACCAATCTGCGCACCGATTTACGCAGTATTACAAGGAATTTTATTAGGAAGTATTTCAGCGTATTATACAATGCGATTTGGTGATTTTATCGCTTTAACTGCCGTATTACTAACAATTTCGATTTTATTTGCCATGTTAGTGTTATACGCAACTCGAATAGTAAAAGTAACTAAAAAGTTTCGTGCGGTTGTAACGGTTGCAACACTTGGAATTCTTATTATGTATTTTATTGTTTTCTTACTGGGCATCTTAGGGGTGACTGTTCCATATATTCACCAAGGTGGGACAATTAGTATCATCATAAGTACAATTGTAATTATTGTTGCTGCATTAGATTTATTACTCGATTTTGATTCCATAGAAAATGGTACTCAGAGTGGAGCACCTAAGTATATGGAGTGGTACAGCGCAGTAGGGCTTATGATGACATTAGTATGGTTATACTTAGAGATCCTTCGTTTGGTTTCTTACATTATGAAAAACAAAGACTAGAAAACATCCTGCATGGTTCAAACATGCAGGATGTTTTTTGTATCTCGTATTTTCAATTAAATTAATATAGGTAGTAACAAATGTATGATGTTGCTGTACAAAAAGTCCAACCAATACTTATAAGCTTTCAGCTCCCCCACTGTAACCTTCCTTCGATTACTACAGACGAATTAACTGTAAAAAAAACGATTAACCCTTAGCGTAAGAAATTCGCGTTTTGATGGTGCTACCCCATCGCTATCAAGCTAATATTTTGATGTCCCCCAAAACAAAAATTTTATCTCTTCACAGTTAGTTGTCTATGAGAATTCAGTTCATTTTTTTGTTTTTGGATATTTGCTTTTCTTAGCTTGATGGCAATGTGGTTCTGCCCCTTATAAATGTTACAAAAATCTTTCAAATAGCTCTAACTTGCACAATGCTTCCCGTTAATATAATACGCTGATTCTGTGAAAACCGTAAATACAACCTCTACTTCTGGAAGTCCAAAATCCATTACATATGTAGTAATGACCTTGGCAAATCGATCACGAATTTCCTGTCCACGCTCGAACCATTTCACTTCAATAAGAGGAAACGCTTCTATTTCTTCTCCATTGAATACAAACGTAGAACTTGGTAGTTCCAACGTAAAATTATCGGTACCACACTCACAAATCTCTGCGAGCTCTTCTACTAATGGCTTGCTTATGCGTTTTAATTGTTCAATAGTAATTCCACGAAACACAACATGCGGCATGTGAATCCCTCCGTTAGATAGCTTTATATTTGCTCACATCATAGCACAATTTCTTTTGCTGCACTAACATCTATTGGTACATTTCAATGACATTCTTAAGAATGATCATATGTTATTGAAGCAATACATGTATTGTAACTATTTAAAACATTTGAGAGCTCGGTAATTGGGTAAATTAAAAAAGCCTTATCAATTCTCCCTGTAAGGAGGCATGAGGGAAGGCCTCTATTAGGAAAGGGATGGTGCGCTTATATATTTTAAAAAGAAAAGACACCCTAAGGTGCCTTCCTCCGACTTGATAACCACTTTAATTTTAACAACATTGGATTCCCATCCGAATACTATTTTACCACGTTAAGTAATGTTGGTCATTGAGAAAGTCAAATACGTAGTGTTCATATATAGTGACCCCTAGGAGCATGCAAGATTTAATACAGTTTTTTTGTTGATCCGACAACAAACAAGAAACCTAAAACCGTGCCAGGATAGGAATGTATAAAAAAATGCATAGGTCGATAGAACAAAGAAAGGAGGTTCCCTTGTAAGGGGAAGATTCCTCCTTGTCCGTGCTACTGATAATTTTGTGTTATGTAAACTTGTCATGTATAGGATATACAGTAAAATCCATTGAATATAGAATGGGAACATTTAATTTATTTGAATATCATTTATAAAGACATTTAATAATGAGGGTTACAAATGGATAATAGTTCTAAACAAATCTTTGCTTCTGTAATAGTAGCTGTGGGAACAATTTTGGCTGCGATTGGAGCTTCGCCACTGAACTTTATAAAGAGTAATTTGCGAGAAGACCTAAATTTGTATGGAAACGTCTTACAGGCAGGAGGGAATGCCTTACAAGCTGAGGGGCAAGGGAATATCCTTAGAAAAATCGGGAAGGAATTTCAGGCAATCGGAAATACTACCGTCATTACCGGACTGGTTATTGACTTCAAAACACAAACAAAACAGAAATTATTCATTACTGGGAACTGGATACAAGCTTTAGGTGGATTTATTAATGTAGGACACGGAATCGAACTTACTCCTTTCCCAGGTCATGCAGAAAACCTTACAGGAAACATACTACAAGCTACAGGAAACTCATTACAGGCTATGGGTGGGATATATGAATTAAAAAAGAACGGAAACGAAGATAAAATCCATACAGAACATAGCAATGGAAATTCGTCACAGTCTACGGAAGAAGGATACGAATCAGAAAAAAACAAAAACGGGGATAAAATTCATGTAGAACATAACAATGGACATTCATTACAGACTATGGGAAGAGTATATGGATATGGCAGCAGATCTGAAAACTATATAGAACATAACGATGGTGAATCATTAGTAATAACAGGAAGTTGGATACAAGCAATTGGTTCTGTAATTTCATTGATTGGAACAATAAAAGAGGAAACCCAAGGAAAACAATTAGAAGAAAGTCAGTAAATGTGAAATAAAAAAGTATGGTTTTTACCATACCAAGTAAATACACCAAATACATGTACTTCCTATATCGGAAATTATGTTAACTGGAAAGGAAAACGTTTAGTAGGAGGATATAATGACAATTTATTATTTTTCGTTTGAAGCTATACCATGTTCAGATAATCCAGAAAAAGATGACTGTGAAGGTGCATTTATAAATTGTTGGGTTGATTCAATAGATGTAAATTTAGCATTAACTAAAGCAAATAACTATATTAACGCTGAAGGTTGGAAAGTTATAAGTATTGAAGATCAATTTATTGCAAACCAAAAGCAGTATGAAGGGGATTATGAATTAAAGGAATCACTTGAATGTTTTGAGCAAGCTATGAGAGATGGCATTGCTGCAATCTTTTATACTTGGTCTTATGATGATTAGATTTAACGTTTTAAGCTAAATGTATTTAATTATACTGATTATGTGAATAAAAAGTCCCTCCAGATTTTTTTCTGAAGGGACTTTTTAAGATTTCTAGATAGATTGACTGCTGATAAGTGGTTTTATGTAAACTAGATGTGTATATGGGATATATTTTTGAGAACAAAATAAGAGTTAAGCAGCCTTATAATTTAATCATAACTCAGTTGATTGTAATTATCATGTTGCGTTGGTTTGGAAAACTTTTTTAGTTTAAATTATAAGGAGTAAGGTGAAGATGGTTATAAGGAAAGGAAGGTAGAGTCAAGATGTTATTTAATATTCTAATTGCATTTGTGTTACCTTGGACTGTTGGAATTCTTCACCTTTACAAAAAAGAGAGAAGAATTATCCCTCTGATTGGCTCATTCTTTTGTGTCGTTGCTTTTGTCGTAAATGAATTCGGCTTTTATTGTGGTTTTTGGAGGATTGCTCCTTTCCTTGATCAAAAAACTTTTTCTGCTTTACCCTTTAATATAGGAATTTATCCGATTTTGGCAAGTTACTTGATATTCTTTATAAAGAAAACCAAAAGACCTTACTTGATGGTCTTTTTTATATCCCTATTTACTACCCTTCTTGAAATGACATTAGTTTTAAGTGGAGAAATCGTATATGGTAACGGCTGGAATATTATTTGGACATTTTTTTCCTATATCATCCCTTATATGTGGGTGTACTGGTATTACCTCTATTTAAGAAAGTTAGAAGTCATGAACTAAATCCTGAAGGCAACATAATAGAATTCGAATGTTTTTGATTGCCGATAACGGGAATTATGTAAATACGAACCCCCTTCAGTAAGCAAACTGAAGGGGGTTTTTCTAGATATATTGAATACAGAGAATAATGGATTATGTTAATAAAAATATATGTGTTATTGATAAAAAAAACGCCATCCTTTCTGCATATTTCTACAAAAGAATAATGTTTTTTTTCGTAATATGGATAGAAATTCTTTTTAATTTAATAATAATGGAGGATAACTGTTTATAAAAAAATTTTATTCTCACTATACTATACTTTCAATTTCTTCTCTACACTAAAAAACATAATAGTTATTAATAGTATCATAAGATCCATAATTAAAAGAATTATAGAAGAATATCTAAATAATAAACTGACTCCCATGTTTACAAGCGCAAATATGTGTAACTTCTTAGTTGTGAGAAAAGAGGTCATTCATTAAAAATAATTGTTTAGGTGACCAGAGAAGATTAGGAAACCGAAACATACGAAATGGAATGTAATCACAATTCTTAGTTGTGAGAAAAGAGGTCATTCATTAAAAATAATTGTTTAGGTGACCAGAGAAGATTAGGAAACCGAAACATACGAAATGGAATGTAATCACAATTCTTAGTTGTGAGAAAAGAGGTCATTCATTAAAAATAATTGTTTAGGTGACCAGAGAAGATTAGGAAACCGAAACATACGAAATGGAATGTAATCACAATTGCAAGGACATGCATGAACGTATTGTTGGGCCAAAATTTATGCTTCTTATTTTTCCGTTCGAAAATATCAAATAAAATAAACAGAACAATATGATATAGAGCATAAATAATATATTGAGCAATATCATGACCAGTAATGTGCCAAATTCCCATGACAAAAAAGTTTAAAAAGACGCCAATATATGAAATCATATAGCGATTTTTAATGAGCTTTTTCTTTGTTGCAAAAAAGACAAAGCGCATGTAAATAAAATCACGGAGCCAGAATGATAAGCTCATATGCCAACGATTCCAGAAATCTTTAATATTACGACTGATAAACGGTTTATTAAAGTTTTCTGGTGTTTTAATACCCATCATATAACTGACACCAATTACGAATGAACTATAACCTGCGAAGTCAAAAAATAGATATAAACTATAGCTATACATGTAAATCATATTTGATGAAATTGTGTTTTGGTGAGCTAATGTTGCATCCATAATATTTTCTTTTATTAGGTAAGCAAGTATAAACTTATACAGAAAACCTTGGAAAATACGGTTAATTCCCGTGTATAGTAGGTTTTGATATTCTTCAGCGCTTGGTGGTTTTTGAATATCTTTTTGGAACCTGCGATACCTATCGATAGGTCCGGTCGAAATAGCAGGGAAGAACAAAATGAATTCCCAGAAATTTAAAAATGAGCATTCTTTAATTAAGCCATCGCGAATTTCAAATACCATTTGTACTGCTCTGAATGTTACATAAGATATACCAGTAAAAACAATGAATTTTAATTCAGGTACAAATGGTGCGATTTTTGCCAAAATCAATGGCAAAATCGACAAAATAATAGCCATGCAAAACATGAACGTATTATTATTTTGTTTTCTTAGTAGTAAATAGCCTTTAATAAGGACATATTGCCAAATAATAAATACTACTAACATCATTGCTTGATTTGACTTATCCGAGAAGATAATAGCAAGCATAATTAGTGTTAAGACAGCATTATATTTGCGCAATATTTTGCCTCTTAATCCAGCTACGATAGTAGGTATCAGAAAAATACCCACTATAGCGAAAAAATAAAATGATCCATATGCGGTCATGCTGTAACCTCACTTTATAATGTTCTACAATCCTACATACCATTTGGTGTCATGGAATAATGGATTGGCACATGAATTATCTCAGGATTATAGAGTTTAGCAATCGCTCATTGCGTCTTTTGGAAGGGCAAATGCTGATATAAAGGCTTTTTCTATAATCGAATATGCCGGAGCGATTTGTTCCTCTGAAACCCCATGCATAACTTGTAGCGCTAATCCATTCACCGAAGCCAATAAAGCCCTTGAAAATGCTTCTAAGTCAGTGATTTCTACATTGGATGTTTGAATATATTCTTTAATTATGTCTATCATTTGGTTCTGTAGAACTCGAATTTCTTCCATAATTTTCGGTGACCAAGCTGCTGCTGCTAATAAAGTGAAATACACCTTTCTCCATTCAGAACATTTGAATTGGTGATGTACTACAAATATAAGATTTTTCAATTTCTCTGAAAAATCTTGTGTATTTGAGAGCTCCTTCTGAATTTCTTTAATTTGTTTTTGCATGACATAAGAGGTAGCGTTAACTAATAAACCCTCCTTTGTTGGAAAATAATAGTGAATTAAGCTTAAAGTAATTCCAGCTTTTGTAGCAATATCCCGTAATGTAATAGCGGTTGTACCTTTTTCAGCTAAGCATTCAAACGTAGCCATTAGTATTTGATCTCGAGTAGCTGTTTTTTTTGGACTAGACATTGTATTTCACCATCTTATTTTTTATTTGGTCAACCGACCAATTAATACAAATCTATACTAACTTATTAGATCATTTTTTACAATACTGAGTACCATCCCATATCAACCAATCTAAGGTTTTAAAGTAAGCCCTAAATGAAGATTTTTCTTTCTCTGTAGTTAGTTATTTTGAGAATTCAGCTCTTTTTTCTTTTTGGGGTGTTTATTTTTCTAAAGTTGATGGATATGGTGAGCCCTCATAGATAAAGATAAGTGATAGCATATATTCTTTTAGTTGTATTTGGCTTATAAAAATTTTCATTTAAATAAACGATGGCATAAAAGCGTCCAAATAGGATGCTTTTTTCTTTGTTGTATAAAAAAATACACAATAAGCATAGGTATGGACATAGTTATATTGATTGTGTATTTAATTCTAAATGTTTAAATAAATGTTTGATTATATATTTATAAAATATTTCAATATTGGGATAACACGCCATCGCCATGTGAAGTGCCGGTCTGCTAGATCCTCTGGATCTCAAAAACTTTTCCATGCTTTACGTACGATAAGAGGAATCGAAACCATTCATACCCTATACAAACAAAGGCGGAGTCTTCAAATAGACTCCGCCTTTTCAGCCTACAATGAACTAAAACAATTACTAACCACGGCCTAAATGGTTTGCCGCATTTATATACATAAAATAAAAGTAATAGATGTATGAAAGAATTTTTATACTTATGAAAGACTTTTGTAACACTTTTGAGAGAGAAATGAAAGATGTATTAGATATGATGAAGTTGTTCTTAATAGTAGGTGTTCTAACTCACCTGAAAATCAAGGAGGAAAAATAACAATGAAGAAATTGAAGCCAGCACTTAGTGTATTAGGTAGTGTATCGATGGCACTGACTTTAGCATCCCCTGCTTTAGCAGATATAAAACAGCCGAATGCAGGAAGCACAATTGAAATGTTCAAAGAGGATGCAAATGCAAAAGAAGGAAAAGATCTTATCTATGGAACTGATGGAAAAAAGGGAAAGATGTCTACTGAAAAAATTGAAATACAAAATAACGATTGGGATCAAGATGGTATTTCTAACGACTTAGAAATAAAAGGCTATAAAATTGAGTTCAATCGACAAACCGGGAAAAATGAAGCACAGGTATGGGATCCAGAGCGAGACAAAGATAAATTAAAATTTATTACAAATCCTATGAGCGCGAATTCGGATGGAGATCCTTTTACAGATGCATATGAAGTTCAGTATTATGGCAGTAACTCTGATACTGAGTTTAATCCAATGGTTGCAAATATACCGAATCTGCAAGTTGGTATAAAACGTATTGGGGTTACTCCTCTTGCGGCTATTACGGATTCAAACGGTGGGTCCATTGATAAAGGTTGGGAAAAAAGTGTATCGACACAACATTCGTTTGGTGTAGGAGCAGGTGTCGAAGGTGGTGTGGAAGGTTCCGCAGCCGGTCCTGTTCCTTCTGGGAAGGCCTCATTAAATGTAAGCTATGGATACTCGAAAACATCAACAGATACCGAAAGATATTCTTCTAATATAGATTGGTCTACCGCAAAAACTGTTGATTCAGCAAAAGCAGCAAAAGTGAGCTTACAGTTAGAATATAAAAATACAGGGACGGCGTCTGCTCAAAATGTTTCTCCTCATTTTAACATTCGTTTAGGAGACAAGATTATCAGTACAGTAAAGGCAACACAAGATCGTTATAAAGCAAATCAGTTAAGTACAGAAAAAGGTGGAAGAAATACAACAGAAGTATTGATAGACAGTGTAGATAATCAAGCAGATGTAAATATTTACTTATCGTTAGATGAATTGAAAGCTGTTGAACAAGGTGCAATTCTTTCTGTTGAAGTATTACCTACGAGTACAATGGAATTGTATATTGAGAAAGATGGAGAATTTATGAATTTAGGAGATTCAGGAAAATTTGAATCTCGTGTAAATGCTTCGACTACAATACTAGAGACTGATATCGGGAACAAACCGAAGTTTAGAATGTATGCACCAGAAGGTGTTGGTAGTGATACAAATTTAACGTTTAACGAGGTTCTGAAGCATGTTAAAGTAGATTCTAAAAAGATAAATGAATTTATAGATAATAGCAGAGGAGATCAAGTTATCATTGCGAAAGAGAATCTAGAAAATGCTAAAAAATCTTATGTTTCGAAAGGCGCAAAAGTCGGTGTTTTCACAAAAATTCAGCAACCGGAATTGTCATATAGTGCTTATGATCCATTTACGAAAAAGTTTTATGCAGCAGTCGTACCTGGCTTATTCGGAGCGAGTAATGAAATCTCTGTTTCTTTTGAAAATAAAAATTCCAAACAAACACAACAAGTAACATTAGTGAGAAAAGGAAACGTATATGAGTCTAAAGAAGCTGTAAGCTTGAATGATTTCAATCCATCACAAAAAGTTACATTTGAAATCAATGATGCACAAAAGAAACTTCCGACACAAAAAATCTCTACAGTTGTTACGTATAATAAAGAATATGAAAATTATTTGACCCATCGATTCAGCGACGAACTTATTGTAGAAGGAACTCCTTATACTCTGAAGGCTAGTGGATATCCTGTACTCAGTTATAAAGGAAATGATAAATGGCAATACCTTGCGTATGGTGGGAATTACACTCAACCAGTTAATGTAATTATTGAAAGAAAAGGGCAGCCTAAACCTGGACAACCAATCAAAAAAGGTGAAGAGGTACACATTAAAGTTCAAAATAGTGCTTATTCAGGCTATGAATATTTAAAACTTCAAAATGGTTATATCCATTTTGACCAAAAACAAAATGCAAGTACTTTTAAATTTAATCATACACATAGCCCAGGCAGCTATGATTACCAGAGAGAATGGAACCTACAATCTGATGGTAACAATATAGGGTTGGATAAGGGTGGATCTGGTTATGTGACATATGGTAATGATGTGCAGGTATATCCTGTTGGTAATGGTAATGTGATTTTAGATAGATGGAGTTTCGAAAAAGCTAAGTAAAAGGGAACGGTTTTGTTGCAAAGTTTAAAAAAACATCGGTAATGGACTGAACCCAAAAAGTTAGAAATAAGAATGTAGGCTGCTAATAGGGAATGAGTTCGATATTGAACTCATTCCTTTTAATGTATCCTTCATTCGTTTGTACTTGTAATCATGTATGTAAAAAACCATAGCTAAAGCAGTGGTTTTTTACTATGAAGATCTTGGAAAACAGATACACAATAAAATCGATGCTGACAAGATAAATAAGTAATGTCTGTAATAAAAAATCTGATTTAAATTTTCGATTTATATGATTGGGATACTACTATTTTAAGTGTTTATCTTGTCATATAAGTAATCAAATACTAAAATTATCATCTAGATTATATTGGCACTTTTAATCGTTTTTAGTGACCATAAGACCAAAGTGTAGGATTCTGATTTAGATCTAGGATTAGTCTTTACATCTTTATATCTGTATTAGATGAAAGCATATAAGAGCACCTTTTGTATTATTGGTGAAAAGAAGAGAGGATTACAGATGAAAAAAAGAGTTTTAATCGTAGAAGATGAAGAAAATATTCGAGAAGTATGCAAACGGTATTTAGAAAGAGAAGAATATGAAGTATATACCGCTGTAAATGGCACAGAAGGTTGGGATTTATTTCTTACTCATCAACCAGATTTAATTATTTTAGATTTGATGATGCCGAAGAAAGATGGATGGGAATTATGCGAGGAAATTCGTCAACAATCAAATGTACCTATTATTATGTTAACTGCTAAGGGCGAGGAAAGGGATCGGATTTTAGGCTTAACAATGGGGGCAGATGATTATTTAACAAAGCCATTTTCCCCTCGTGAATTAGTATTAAGGGTTCAAATTATACTAAGAAGAGGTAGCCAGGTACCGATACAAGCAAAAGAATCCCTATCGGAAGTGATAGAATGTCCAGATTTAAAAATTTATCCAAAGACGAGATGTGTATTGGTTTGTGAAAATAAAGTGGAGTTAACAGCGAAAGAGTTTGAGGTACTTTATCTCATGGCAAAGCATCCAAAACAAGTTTTTTCTCGTTCGCAGCTTCTTGAACTCATTTGGGATACTGAACATGAAGTGGCTACAAACATAGTAACTGTTTTAGTCAGTCGTTTACGTGACAAACTGGAGAAGCATACGATAAAGAGTCGTTGGATTCACACGGTTTGGGGGATAGGATATCGTTTTGAGCCAAATGGAGGAAGTGAAGCATGAGATTACGCATTCAATTGTTATTGATGAATTTATTAAGTACCAGTATCCTGGTAATTGCTATATGGTATAGTGAAACGCAAATGTTACTTGAACCAGAACAAACACGGTTATTAACAGTGATTGCGGTTGTAGGACTGATTATTTCAACGTTTATTTACTGGCTAATGACACGCCCTATCATGAGATCTATCAAGAATTTAATGGCATTAACGAAACAATTTAGTGATAGACAATTCGAAACAATGTATATAATTGGGAAAGAACCACAGGAGTTTAAGGAATTAGCAACAGCCTTTCAACAGATGGCAAAAAAATTAGAAGAAGGGTTTACTCAGTTAGAAGAAGGAGAAAATGCACGTAAGGAGCTGATTACAAATATTTCACATGACCTACGAACGCCTATGGCTAGCATACAATTGATGATAGAAGCGTTACAAGATAACCTGATTGAAGATCCTGAAATGAGAAAGCAATACTTAGCGACGATCTTAAAAGAAATAGAAAGATTAAGTGGATTAATCAATGACTTATTTGAACTTTCAAAGTTAGAGTTTGAACAAGTAGATTTTTATCCAAGTTTCACACATATAGATAAAGTTCTATTAGATGTATTAGAGTCACATTCTGTCTTATTAGAAGACAAACAGATTGATTTACAATTGCAGGTTCCGGATAGATTACCCCGACTATTAATTATGCCGTGTAAAATAGCAAGGGTCATAGGTAATTTGTTAGATAATGCGATTCGATATTCCCCTGTCTCTGGAACAATTGAGTTGATTGTAGAGGAAAATAAGCAAAATCAACAAGTCCAGTTCATTTTGCGTGATGAAGGAAAAGGAATTTCTCCAAATGACCAACTACGCGTATTTGAACGCTTTTTTAGGACAGATCAATCAAGAAGTTCACAATCTGGAGGATCTGGTCTTGGACTAGCCATTGCAAAATCATTGATTGAAAGACACGAAGGAGAAATTGGTGTGAGAGATCGCTCAGATGGAAAACAGGGAAGTGAATTTTGGTTTACTCTTCCCATCACATCAGAAAAAAATAAGAACGCCGAAAGACTTTTGTAACATTTATGAAAGAGAAATGAAAGACCTTCTTGTTAACATACTACTACACAGTATATTAACGGAGGTCTTTTACTTTATGAAAAGAAAATATATATGGTTTATAGGTGGATTTATAATTGTCGTGGGAATGTTATGGTCTTTGTTCCGACCGGAGAAATTATTTATTGATAAGCAAGTGAATGAAGCGTTGCCACAGACAGAAATGCAATCAATGAAAACAAAACAAGTTCAAGATCAAGTTATAAGTGCAGGTCAGTTTCAAAACGGTGTCCACGAAACAACTGGAACAGGAACAATCTATCAATTAGCGGATGGAAAACGTGTTTTACGACTTTCTAATTTTTCAACATCTAACGGGCCAGATGTACGAGTAGTATTAGTTCCTACAGATCGTTTGAAAAATAATGAAGATGTGAAAAACCACCAGTATATTGAATTAGGAAAATTAAAGGGAAACAAAGGAGACCAAAACTATGAAATTCCTGAAGGAATAGATGTAAGTGCATATGGTTCGGTTTCTATATGGTGTAAGAGATTTAATGAAAACTTTGGTGCTGTTTATTTTAAAAAGTAAGCAAGAAGGTTCTGGTGCAAATATATGAAGAAGAACAAAATAATAATAGATTCCTAGCAGAATCATATCTTATGTCATAAAATTAAATACTTGATGAATGAACTCTTTCTGATTTTGAATAGACTGATGCCGTAAATGAATATGACCTTTTTTAATTATATGCATGGCTTCAATACCAATTAATATAGAAGTTGCTGTTTTAAATGA
The DNA here is from genome assembly GCF_002976445.1 of Bacillus sp. MYb56. Lineage (NCBI taxonomy): Bacteria > Bacillati > Bacillota > Bacilli > Caryophanales > Bacillaceae > Bacillus > Bacillus sp. MYb56. The sequence goes on along the minus strand of NZ_PCOH01000032.1, from coordinate 840 downwards.
TTTGAACCCTAACATAGAGTGTATACGCTTCTTAATAAAACAATAATCTTGTTCTACAATGTTATTTAGATATTTTATCTGTCTGATTTGGATGCCTACCGACATCTTTTTCTCTTTTTTCAATTCGGCAATCGCCATCGGATAGGGAGGATTCTTGTCTACTATAATAACACGAGGCCTTGAAACATGAAAAGACCGCAAAGCTTTCTTGAAAAAGCGCTTTGCAGCCTTATGATTTCTTGTTTTATTTAAATAAAAATCAATCATATTTCCATGTTTGTTTTAAAATGACGCCACACTTTCTCATTTAATTCAGGATTATACTGATGAATCCAACGCATGATGGTTGGATGAGCAATATATCATCCAAATAAAAGGAATCAAAAATACTACCACATTTAATATTATCCCGATCTTTGCTCCAGTATTTTTATCTACTATATGAGACAAAATAGCTAAGAGAAATCCAATTGGACAAAGAAATATAGGTAAAAAAATAGAGAGTCCTGGAATTACAGTTAAAGTAATTTTGTATATAAAGTTAACATTGAATATAATCAATAAAACCGGTATTAAAATTGATATAAATGTACCTATCCTATTTTTTTTTACCATAATATCCTCTTTTTTAATTAAAATAATCTATATTTTGGTTCTGGTGCAAATATATGAAGAAGAGCACGGATACTAGTAGGTTCCTAGCGGAATTGTATTTTATACTATAAGTCCAAACACTTTAAACGGTTCCCTGTACGTTATGTTAATCCAATAAAAAGATAAATGGCAGTTCCCCAGATAAACAGGGCGGAGCATTTGTTGAATATGTTCATTAAACCTCCT
>NZ_PCOH01000031.1:0-53842 GCF_002976445.1 Bacillus sp. MYb56 | reverse complement strand
ATACCCTAGAGGCTGCCTAATGAAACGACCTGTCTAACTTTCGGGGGTCACTTCAAAAGTTATGCTGACTGTTTTTTTAGCTCTTTCACATATGAATCTACACTTTGAAAAGGCACTGTAATTTTAAAAGCATCTTTTTGCTCGTAAAATTGTTTTTCATTATAAGGACCAAATCGTTTATTATGCTTTACATCGATAATCCAATAATGTTCACTTTTTTTATTTGTAATTGCTGCGTCAGGATTATTTGGATCTGATTTTTCCTCAATTTGCTTTGTGATAATGTATTTATCGTCCCAAGCAATTTCTGTAATTTTTGCAGGGATGTATTGTGTAGCATATACAGCATCCTGCGATGGGAAAAGTTCAAATGCATCTCCAGAAGTATGTATGAGTTCATATTCATCGTTAATTGTATAGGTTAAATGGTTTGTATTGCCTGTGCAACCTGTTAATAAGAGTGCGGCAAATAGGATTATCCATCTTTTCAATATGGGAACCTCCTTTATAATGCTGTTGTAACACATTGTACAAGAAAAGTAAGCGAAACGCCAGTTTACAATGTTTTTTAGAAGTGGTACGATGAAACGGGTAAAGAAGGATATGAAGGAGTCGACACAAAATGAAGTTAAAGATGCATCGTCCAGCGCTTGTAATGAATCGCATAGGTGCTTCCCTTATTGACATGTTTTTAATCTCGGTTACGTACGGTGCAGTAGTAGCTATTATTACAGGAAACTATAGTGCTATTTTTAATCGTTTTAATATAAGTTTAGGTGACTATAGATATGACCTTACACTTGTTTTCGTATTAATGGCTATAAATTTTATTCTGTTACCTTTTCTTTGGAACGGTTCTACACTTGGTAAAAAGGTAACAAGAACAAAAATAATCTCGTTAACAAGTGAAAAACTAACGTTACAAACATTAATAATACGATTTTTGGTATTATTATTACCAAGCATATTATTACTTGGAGTTCCATTAATATGCAATGTATATATGATGTTATTCCGCAAAGATAATTGTGGCTTCCATGATTTAATTGCAAAGACAAAAGTGATGAGTCTTGTATAATTAATATTTAGAGTATACGTGCTACTAATGAAATAAGACTTTTTATTGTTTGTATATAAAAAGTCTTATTTTTAATTTCATGAAAAATTCCATCATTATCTTATTTTTTGGAAAATTAGATAAATGGAATTGATATAGGGCGGATATTTCCTATATAATACCCTCCATATTATTGATGGATGTTTAAAGAAGCTGTAGCTAATTCAAACATCCTATTTTCGTTTTAAATAGATTGAAAATTAAGAGAATGTTATAATGGGTATAAATAATATCGTTATATAACAAAGGGGGATTTGGAATGACTGGAGGTAGCTTAATATTTTGGGGAATTCTTATTTTTATTGGTTTAACCTTCGATCAATATAATAGTAAGAAAAAAAAAGAAATAAAAAAGTAATCGCTTACAAGATGTAGAGTGAACTTTTCCTGCTTGCAGACTAATCTAATAAAGGAGTATACTGAATGACGGTAAGACTTATAGAAGGGGTAATGAAAATGAAGCTTGCAGGAAAGGTTGCCATTGTAACTGGTGGTGGCATCGGTATTGGACGTAGTACAGCTCTTTTGTTGGCTAAGCAAGGCGCAAAAGTAATTGTGACGGACATTGATCAAGAAAGTGGACAAGCAACAGCTGAGGAAATTACGGATTTAGGCGGAGAAGCACTTTTTGTATCCTACGATATGGGGAAACAAGGAGATTGGCAACGTGTTATTAGTTTTGCTATGGAGGCATATAGTCGTATTGATATGCTTTTTCAAAATGCTGGTCTATATAAAATAGATTCTATTTTTTCTCGCCAACAAGAGAACGATTCCAATGTACTTTGTATTAATGACGTTTGGATAGAGATAAAACAATTAACGTCATCTTTTATGAAACAGCAAGAAGAAGTGGTGCTTAGTGATTTACCTGTTTTTGGTATTATTAGCACGAGAGGACAATCATTTCATACAATAGAAGCCCTAGTATAATAATGGAAAACCGCCCCCAGTATATATGTGGACGGTTTTTTTGTATGTTCTATTATAGAACTTTATTTTTTAACGAATACGTTGTTCGGTTTGGCTATCAAAGAAATGTGCTTTATTCATATCAAAAGCAAGTTTAATTTGGTCACCAGGTGAAAAAGTATGTCTTGCATCAACACGTGCTGCAAAATCTTGATTTCCAAGTTTCATATATAAAATGGATTCAGCCCCTAACAACTCTGCAACTTCAATTTTCGTTGTGAAAGTAGTAGCTTGTGAAGCTTCTAAAAATAATAGTTCATCATGAATATCTTCTGGACGAATACCTAAAACAATTTCTTTATTTACATAGCCTTGTTCGCGTAATAACTTCATTTTTCCTTCAGATACTTTAAACTTTAGTGAACTGTCTATAACGAAATCGGTTTCAGTTAATTTTCCACGGAAAAAATTCATTGCGGGTGAACCGATAAAACCACCAACGAAAATATTTTCAGGTGTTTCATATACTTCTTTTGGAGTTCCAATTTGTTGGATTTTGCCGTCTTTCATAACAACAAGGCGTGAAGCCATTGTCATTGCCTCAGTTTGATCATGTGTTACATAAATTGTCGTTGTGCCAAGGCGGTGGTGTAATTTAGAAATTTCTGATCGCATTGCAACACGTAGTTTAGCGTCTAAGTTTGATAATGGTTCATCCATTAAGAAGACTTTTGCGTCTCGAACAATTGCTCTACCTAATGCAACACGTTGACGTTGTCCACCTGATAAAGCTTTCGGTTTTCTATCTAAATATTGTTCAAGTCCTAAAATTTGAGCTGCATGTTTCACTCGACGGTCGATTTCATCTTTCGGTATTTTTCGAAGTTTTAATCCAAATGCCATATTATCATACACACTCATATGTGGATAAAGAGCGTAGTTTTGGAAGACCATTGCGATATCTCGATCTTTTGGAGGAACATCGTTCATTAGCTTACCATCAATTGAAAATTCTCCTTTTGAAATATCTTCAAGTCCAGCTACCATTCGTAGTGTTGTAGATTTTCCGCATCCAGAAGGACCAACGAATACGATAAATTCTTTATCTTGAATGTGTAAGTTAAAATCTGTTACGGCTGTTACATTATTATCATATATTTTATAAATATTTTCTAATTTAAGTTCTGCCATGATATTTCCCCCTAGAAAGTTTATGCAAACGTTTTCTTTGAATTTATTATAAACGAATAGATTCAAAAAAGAAATAAAAACACTATAAAAAAATAAAACGTTTTCATTATTCCTATGAATATATAATAAGTTTCACATGTTTTATTAGAAAAGAAAATAAATATTGTAAGCGCTATTTTAAATTTGGATAGAATCTGTTATCATTCAGTAATGAAAACGTTTGCGCCTTAAAAAAAGAAAAAAATCAATAGTATAGATGAAATGGGGTAGCATAATGGGAAAACAATGGTGGAAAGAAAGTGTAGTATATCAAATTTATCCTCGTAGTTTTATGGATAGTAATGGTGATGGTATAGGTGACCTTCGTGGTATTCTTGCGAAGCTAGACTACTTAAAAGAATTAGGTATTGATGTAATTTGGTTATCACCAGTCTATGAATCTCCAAACGATGATAATGGTTACGATATAAGTGATTATTGTAAAATTATGAACGAGTTCGGAACAATGGAAGATTGGGATGAACTATTACATGAAATGCATAAACGTAATATGAAACTTATGATGGACTTAGTTGTTAATCATACTTCAGATGAACATAATTGGTTTATTGAATCATGTAAATCGAAAGATAATAAATATAGAGACTATTATATATGGCGCCCTGGAAAAGAAGGGAAAGAGCCGAATAACTGGGGAGCAGCATTTAGTGGATCTGCATGGCAATATGATGAGATGACAGATGAATATTATTTACATTTGTTTTCTAAAAAACAGCCAGATTTAAACTGGGATAATGAAAAGGTAAGACAAGATGTTTATGACATGATGAAGTTTTGGTTAGAAAAAGGAATTGATGGGTTCCGTATGGATGTTATTAATTTTATTTCTAAAGAAGATGGCTTACCAGCTGTTGAAACGGATGAAGAAGGATATGTTTCAGGGCATAAACATTTTATGAACGGTCCGAATATTCATAAGTATTTGCATGAAATGAATGAAGACGTATTGTCTCAGTATGACATTATGACGGTTGGGGAAATGCCTGGTGTAACGACAGAAGAGGCTAAATTGTATACAGGGGAAGCTAGAAAAGAACTACAAATGGTATTCCAATTTGAACATATGGATTTAGATTCCGGAGAAGGTGGGAAATGGGATGTAAAACCATGCTCACTTCTTACTTTGAAACAAAATTTAACAAAGTGGCAAAAAGCATTAGAACAAACAGGATGGAATAGCCTTTATTGGAATAACCATGACCAGCCTCGCGTTGTATCTCGTTTTGGTAATGATGGAGCTTATCATACTGAATCAGCGAAAATGTTAGCGACAGTACTTCATATGATGAAAGGGACACCATATATTTATCAAGGAGAAGAAATCGGAATGACAAATGTTCGATTTGAATCAATTGATGAATACCGAGATATTGAAACACTAAATATGTATAAAGAGAAAGTTATAGAGCGCGGCGAAGATATAGATAAAGTGATGCAGTCTATATATATAAAGGGCCGAGATAATGCTAGAACTCCGATGCAGTGGGATGATAGAGAACATGCTGGATTCACAACGGGTGAGCCTTGGATTGCGGTAAATCCTAACTACAAAGAGATTAATGTGAAACAGGCAATCCAAGATGAAGAATCAATTTTTTATTACTATAAAAAATTGATTGAATTACGTAAAAACAATGAAATAGTTGTGTATGGAACATATGATTTAATATTAGAAAATCACCCTTCTATTTTTGCTTATGTAAGAACATATGGAGAAGAAAAGCTTCTGGTGATTGCAAACTTTACTGCAGATGAATGTGTATTTGAATTGCCTGAGGACATTATTTATAGTGAAGCAGAGTTATTAATACACAATTATGATGTAGAAAATGTATTGATAGAAAACATTACATTACGACCATATGAAGCAATGGTATTTAAATTGAAATAAGAAAAGCCTTATGCCACCCTGGCATAAGGCTTTTACTATTACCATTTTAAAATAGAGAATCCATACGGTGGAAGTGTAACTTGTAATACACTTGCTTCCGCTGAAAATTCTTCGTTTGTATAAATGTTAATTATTTTCTTCCTGGTAATATGAAGAGGGAGTGAAGTTGTAACTTCACTGTTAGTAGGATTTAAAACGAAAAAGATAGTTTCATCTTCATATGTTTTTGTATAAGAAATATAATTATGTTCATCATTTGCCTCAATGAATTGAAAAGTACCATTTCCTCCAAATGCTTTATGTTGTTTCCGTAATGAAATTAATGTTTGTATATGTGTAAATAAAAGAGTATCTTGTTCTTTTTCATCCCATATCATACATTTGCGGCAGTCAGGGTCCATTCCACCATCCATACCGATTTCATCGCCGTAATAAATACAAGGAGAACCGATGAAAGAAAGGTGAAATACATAGAGTAACTTTAACTTATTTTTATCCCCGTTACATGTTGCTAAAATTCTAGGTGTGTCATGACTGTCTAATAAATGAAATGCCGCTTCATTTACATTCATAGAGTAGGAATGTAGAGAATCGGTAATTTGTTTCATAAATTCACTTGCATGAATGGATTCGTTAGCAAAGTAAGAAAGCAGAGCGTTTGTAACAGGATAGCTCATTACAGCATCAAATTGGTCACCTTGTAGCCATGGGAGTGCATCGTGCCAAATTTCACCTAAAATATATACTTCAGGATTTAATGCTTTTATTTCACTTCGGAATTCTCTCCAAAAACTGTGATCGACTTCATTTGCTACATCAAGGCGCCAACCGTCTATATTGAATTCTCTTACCCAATAACGCCCTACTTCAAGTAAATATTCTTTTACATCTGGGTGTGCTGTATTTAATTTAGGCATATACGGTGTAAATGCGAAAGTATCATAATTAGGAAGTGGTTCGGTTATAATTGGAAATTCATGAATATGGAACCAATCTTTATAGGCGGAATTTTCACCTTGTTCCAGCACGTCTTGAAATTTATCAAAGAAGTACCCGCTATGATTAAAAACAGCATCGAGCATTACTTTTATACCACGTTTATGACACGCTTCAATGAGTTCTTTGAAAGTTTCTTTCGTCCCAAATTGTGGATCGATTTCCATGTAATCAATTGTGTCATATTTATGATTCGAATGAGCTTTGAAAATAGGAGTGAAATATATTCCGGAAATTCCAAGCTTCACAAGGTAATCAAGGTTTTGAATAATACCAGCAAAATCTCCGCCGAAAAAATTAGTTGGAGTTGGTTCGGTACTTCCCCAAGGAAGGGTGTTTGCAGGATTTAATGTGCTATCCCCGTTAGCGAATCGTTCCGGGAAAATTTGATACCATACTGTGTCTTTAATCCAGGATGGTGCTCTGAAAACGTCTTTTGCATGAATGAATGGAAAGCAGAAAAAGTTACCGACATCGTCATTTGGAATATTAGAAAAAAATCCTCTTTCTGTATAAATAAGAGTTTCTACGTCGTTTTTTAATTCGAATCCATAACGTAAGCGTTTAAATTTCGGTTTGATTGAAACCGACCAATAATCAAATAACTCAGTAGATCCGGTTTTTTTCATTGGTGTACTTGCTGTAATCCATTTCCCGTCCTGCCATTCGTACGGATCCCCGTAGATGAGAGCGGCGCTGTGAACATCATCTCTTTTTGTGTGTATTCGGATGTGAATTGTTTTTTCGTCGTAAGCGTATGCATAATTATCTTTTGGCCTATGATAGATCGCTTCTTTAAGCATATAGAAAATCCCCCTTTAATATCTCTATACATATAGTTCCCGTAAATGAAATAATAAAGATTATGTTGCAAACGATTGCCTTCCACATAACTTTAATATTGCTTATAAGAGTAGTATTCATTTTATGTAAAGTCAATGAATAAAGAGTGTGATAAGATTATTTTGAAAATTAATATTTGCAAAATGAATAAAAGGATGTATAATGATAGACAAATAGCGCAAACGTTTTCATAGATTTAGATATTGTTTGCGCTTCTATTAAACAATTAAATGCAAACGTTTTCAATTAAAGAGGTACATAGACAATTTAGGGAGGTTTTTGGGATGAAGAAAGCATTATCACTATTAACGATTTCAGCATTGTCAATTGGCATGTTATCTGCATGTGGACCGAAAGATTCAGGAAAAAAAGAGGAAAGTAAAGCGAAGAAAGACTATGATCTTCTCGTTTGGGAAGATGATAAAAAAGGTGTTGGTTTAGAACCAGCAGTGAAAAGCTTTGAGGAAAAATATAAAGTAAAAGTAAAAGTTGTTGAAATGCAAATGACAGATCAAGTGAAGAAGTTACGTCTTGATGGACCAGCGGGGACGGGACCAGATGTTGTAACATTGCCACACGATCAAATCGGAAATGCAGTAACAGAAGGCTTACTTTCTGAAGTAAAAGCAGATGATGCTGTGAAGAGTAAATTTACTGACTTATCAATAAAGGCACAAACATACAACGGGAAATTATATGGTTTACCAAAAGCAATTGAAACACCAATTTTTATTTACAATAAAAAATTAATGCAAAAAGCTCCAGAAACGATGGACGAGCTATTTAACTTCTCAAAAGACTTTACGAAGGATGGCAAGTACGGATTTTTAACATTAGGAGATAACTTCTACTTTGCTAACGCGTTTATGGCAGGTATGGGCGGATATGTATTTGGTGAGAAAGACGGAAAGCCAAATGCAAGTGATGTTGGATTAAATAATAGCGGAGCAGTACAAGGTGCTGAATATCTTCAAAAATGGTACAAAGAAAAGTTATTCCCGAAAGGTATTATCGGTGAATCTGGTGGACCTGCTGCTGATGGATTATTCAATGAAGGAAAAGCAGCATCTATTATGAACGGACCGTGGGCGTTCCAAGCGATGGAAAAGAACGGAATTGATTATGGTGTTGCTCCAATGCCAAAATTACCAAATGGTCAACCGATGAAAACATTTGTTGGGGTAAAAGGATGGCATGTAACAAGCTTCTCTAAACAAAATGATTTAGCTACAAAATTCACTGAGTGGGTAACAAATGAAGAAAACGCAAAAATTAGATTTGAGAAGACAAAAGAGATTCCTCCAGTAAAATCAGTAATGGAAGATCCAATTATTAAAGATAATGAAGCTGCAAAAGCAGTTGCAACTCAATCAGAAAATGGAATTCCAATGCCGAATATTCCAGAAATGCAAGAAGTATGGAAACCAGCTGGAGACGCGCTTCAGTTAGTAGTTACAGATAAAGAGGCACCAAAATCCGCGCTTGATAGTGCAGTGAAACAAATTAAAGGAAATATTGAGGCAAATCATAGTAAGAAAAAATAAGGTGAAATTCGTGCCTCTATAGGAGAGGCACGAATTCTCTCCCTTCCAAGTAGGAAGAAAAAAGGGGGAAGGAACATGCAAACATCTATGGAACCAATGAAAGATATGAACGGTTCGAAACATAGGAAAATGGCGACCATGTTATCTATTATTCCAGGCATGGGCCAAATATATAATAAACAATTTGTAAAAGGCCTTATTTTTCTAGTATTAACAGGTTCATTTATTGTAGCATTTGCTGATTTGTTAAATATGGGATTATGGGGAATTGTAACGCTCGGTACAGAAGTTCCACGTGACCATTCTGTCTTTCTATTAGTAGAAGGGATTTTGGCACTTATCGTCATAGTGTTTGGACTCGGAATATATGGATTTAACTTATATGATGCATACCAAAATGGGAAGAAACGTGATATAGGAACACCATTAAATTCAGTAAAAGAGCAATACCGTAACTTATTAGATCAAGGTTTTCCATATTTAATGGTTTCACCAGGATTTCTATTACTAATCTTTGTAGTTGTATTTCCAATCATTTTTGTAATTTTAATTGGATTTACGAACTATGACTTATATCACTCTCCTCCAGCTAAATTAGTAGATTGGGTGGGCTTTAAAAACTTTATTGATATTTTCACATTACCAATGTGGAGAGAGACATTTTTAAGTGTATTTTCTTGGACTGTCATTTGGACATTTGTTGCAACAACATTACAAGTTGCACTTGGTATTTTCTTAGCAATTATCGTAAATCAGCCTGGTATTAAAGGTAAGGCAATTATTCGAACAATCTTCATTTTACCGTGGGCTGTTCCAGCATTCGTATCTATTCTTGTCTTCTCGGGTATGTTTAATGAAACATTTGGAGCAATTAATAATCAAGTATTAGCTTTATTCGGGATTGAAAAGATTGCTTGGATGACAGATCCGTTTTGGGCGAAGATTGCTTTAATTATGATCCAAACGTGGCTCGGTTTCCCATTCGTCTTTGCAATGACAACAGGTATATTGCAATCGATTCCAGGAGAATTATATGAAGCTGCTACAGTAGATGGAGCAACTGCTTGGCAACAGTTCCGCAAAATTACATTGCCACTTGTTTTATACGCAACAGCACCAATTTTAATTACACAATATACGTTTAACTTTAATAACTTTAGTATCATTTATCTATTTAACGGCGGAGGTCCTGCTGTAGCGGGGCAAGATGCAGGTGGAACGGATATTTTAATTTCATGGATTTATAAGTTAACGATGACTTCAGCGCAGTACGGAAAAGCAGCAGCTCTTACAATGATTTTATCGTTAATCGTTATTACAGTTGCATTATGGCAATTTAAGAGAACAAAATCATTCCAAGAAGAGGATATGATGTAAATGAATATTAAACGACAAAAGATGTTACGTCTTTCATTAAGTTATTTAGTTATCTTCATAATGTGTGCGATTATTTTCTATCCATTACTATGGATTATTGGTTCATCGTTTAATCCAGGAGATAGTTTGTCTGGTTCTAGCATTATTCCAAAAAATGCTACGTTAGATCATTATCGTAAGCTACTTGATCTTGATTCAAGTAAGTACTTACTTTGGTATAAAAATACGTTAAAAGTTAGTGTTATGACGATGATTTTTTCGGTGTTAGCAATTAGCTTTACTGCTTATGCATTTTCGAGATATCGTTTTGTCGGAAGAAAAAATGGTTTATTAACATTTTTAATTCTACAAATGATTCCGAACTTTGCAGCGTTAATCGCACTATATGTATTAGCGCAGTTAACAGGATTAATTGATACACATCTTGCATTAATTTTAATTTATGTAGGTGGAGCAATTCCAATGAATACTTGGCTTATGAAAGGGTATTTTGATACGATTCCGAAAGAGTTGGATGAGTCAGCCCGCATGGATGGAGCAGGACACTTCCGTATTTTTTGGCAAATCATTATGCCGCTTGCAAAGCCAATCGTAGCGGTTGTAGCATTATTCACTTTCATCGGTCCATTTACAGATTTCATTTTAGCAAGTATTATTTTACGCACGCCGGAAAATTACACTTTAGCAGTTGGACTCTATGAAATGGTAGCGAAGAAATTTGGTAATGAATTTACGACGTTTGCGGCTGGTTCCGTATTAATTGCAATCCCGATTTCGATTTTATTCTTATCACTACAAAAATACTTTATTTCTGGTTTAACAGCTGGAGGTACGAAAGGATGAGAAATGGGACATTATGTCCCATTTTTCTTTTCATCTCTCTATAAAAAAATTATAGAGAGATGAAAAGAGATTTGACATCGCATATGAAAAGAAGTGAAATAAATAGTATATTATAGTATAGGAAAAAAGAGCTATATCCCTTACAATACATGGAGAGGGAGAATATGATAAGTTTTGCAAGATAGAATAAATAAATGACAGTTTATGACTTCTCCTATGACTTGCAACGGGTGCAAGATAAAATATATGAAAAATGGCAGAGAAGTGAGAGGAGGGGATTTTTATGACAGTTACAATTAAAGATGTGGCGAAGCAGGCAAATGTTGCACCATCAACAGTTTCTCGTGTAATTGCTGATAATCCAAGTATAAGTGAAAAGACAAAGCGCCGTGTTCGAAAAGTGATGAGTGAACTGGGATATCATCCTAATTTAAATGCAAGAAATCTTGCGAACCAAACGACGAAGACACTTGGTCTTGTTATGCCGAGTTCTGCAAGTAAAGCTTTTCAAAATCCATTTTTCCCAGAAGTTATAAGAGGAATTAGTTCATTTGCACATGTGGAAGGGTATGCGCTTTATATGTCGACTGGTGAAACGGAAGATGAAATTTTTAATGGTGTTGTAAAAATGGTACAAGGGCGTCAAATCGGTGGTATTATTCTTTTATATTCAAGAGAGAACGATCGGATTATTCAATACTTGCATGACCAAAACTTCCCGTTTGTTTTAATTGGAAAACCATATGATCGAAAAGATGAAATTACATATGTAGATAATGACAATTATACAGCTGCAAGAGAAGTAGCGGAATATTTAATTTCATTAGGCCATAAACAAATCGCATTCATCGGCGGTGGATCAGATTTACTTGTAACGAGAGATCGTTTGGCGGGGATGAGTGATGCTTTGAAACTAGCAGATATTCTATTGCCGAAAGAGTATATTTTACACTTTGATTTTTCAAGAGAGAGTGGTCAACAGGCTGTTGAGGAATTAATGGGACTAAAGCAACCACCGACGGCAATTATGGCAACGGATGATTTAATTGGACTTGGCGTGTTAAGTGCGCTTTCTAAAAAAGGATTTGTTGTACCGAAAGATGTTTCGATTGTAAGCTTTAACAATGCTTTATTATCAGAAATTGCTAGTCCACCACTTTCGACAGTTGATGTGAATATTTATCAATTAGGTTATGAAGCGGCAAAAGCTTTAGTTGATAAGGTGGAGCATTCTGAATCTACTTCAAAATGCATTATTATTCCGCATAAATTATTGAAGCGTCAAACTTGTGATCATTATGCAACAAAAAGCTAAGAGTTTAACTCTTAGCTTTTTTCTTTAGAAAGGCTTCTAAACGGTCACAGCCTTCTTTTAAAGTTTCAATATTGTAAGCATAGGAAAGGCGAAGGTAGCCTTCACCGTATTCGGAAAATGCGGTTCCAGGAACAACGGCTAGCCCAGCTTCTTTTACAAGATCAAGTGCAAAATCAAATGATGAAGATGTTAAATGTCCAACATATGGGAATAAATAAAATGCACCTGTTGGCTTCTCAACCGTTAAACCCATTTGAATGAGTCTATTATATACGTAATCACGGCGTTTTTTGTATTGATAGCGCATCATCTTCGGGGCATCTTTAGCAGCTGTTAAAGCTTCGATTGCAGCATATTGAGCAATTGAAGTAGCACATGTAACATTGTATTGATGAACTTTTAATACGTGTTTTGCTAAATATTCTGGAGCAAATAAAAGTCCGATACGCCAGCCGGTCATAGAATGTGATTTTGATAAGCCGTTAATGACAATCGTCTTATCACGCATTTCTGGGAAATGAGCGATAGATGTGTGTTTTTCTTCATATACAAGTTCACTATAAATTTCATCAGAAAGAACGAAAATATTTTTATCTTTTAAGATAGATACAATATCTTCTAATTCTTCTTTTGATAAGGTAACACCAGTTGGATTAGAAGGATACGGTAAAACGACGCATCTTGTTCGTTCTGTAATTGCATGTTGCAATGCTTCAGCTGTTAAACGAAATTCAGTTTCGCGAACATCTATAAAAATAGGCGTTGCACCACATAGTCGAATAATCGGCTCGTAACCAGGGTAAATAGGAGCAGGCAAAATTACTTCCGTTCCTGGTTCTAAAATAGTTCGGAATGCAACATCGATCGCTTCACTAGCACCGATTGTAACAATGGTTTCGTTTTCAGGTGAATAATGTAAATTGTAGTTGTCCTTTACAAAGTTACAAGCTGCCTTGCGTAATTCTAGTAAACCAGCGTTATGTGTATAGCTTGTATAATTTTCTGTAATGGCCCGTTTAGCTGCTTCTTTTACTAGAGAAGGTGTAGGGAAATCGGGTTGCCCAATTGTTAAAGAGATAAGATTATCATAGTTTTGAATCATATTAGAGAACTGACGGATTCCAGAAATTTGGATGTCCTTCACTCTAGGGTTAATGAATTGTTCCATTGTATCTCCCTTTCTTCCGTTTGAAAATTAAGTCCATTTTATCATATTTTCTATGATTACGCTTTGCATATGTTATTTAGAAAGAGAGAAAAGAAAAAAGCCGCTGCAAGCGACTTTTTAATAACCGTATTCCCAATCTATTTCATCTTCGTTCCAAAGTACGGAAGATACTTTGCCAAGATGGACAACGGATTCATTTACAGCACATGTACAGTCTTCGTCCCCTGCTTTATGTTGCAATTCTTCGTATACTGATTTTTCAACGTTTTCTAGCACAACCAAATTTTCTTCTTTTAAAACAAGCGTAGTACCCGCCATATTTATCTTCCTCCTACTAAAGTAATGATCACTTATTTGTAAACATAGATAGTATGGATTATATGCTGTATTTTGCGATAGTTGTCCGTTTAGTGAAGTGTTTTTTATTTTCTTTGTAATCCGTATTCATTGTATACTGCACGAAGGAAATTTGGTACAGGATTTACAATCATTTCGGAAATTTGTAACATTTATTATTAGTTGTTAACAAATAATTAACAAAGATGTTAAGAAAAATCAAAATTTTAAAACAAATAGACTTATAAAATGATATAATCATATCAAAATACATATAGGGGATGAGAGGCTATGGAGCTGATTCGTGATTTAATGATCCAAATTGCCATCATTATTTTACCACTATTTTTATATGAAGCGATTCGTTTAAATCGTTATCAAGGAATGCTTCCGAAGCCTAATCGCTACTTTATTATGTTTTTATCTAGCGTTACACTCGTTCTCTCCATGACATACTCTATTTGTTTTGGTAGCGTTTGCGGATACAATTTTCATCCAGTCCCAATTGTTAGTGGTTTTTTATATGGTGGGATTGTTGGGCTCATCCCTGCCATTATTTATGTTGCCTATGAATGGATTTTTAAGGGGCTTAGTTGGTTGCCTATGGTAGAAGTTATATTTCTTTCGATAATTCCATTATTTTTGTCAAAGAAATGGTCTCTTTTTTCAAGAGATAAGAAGCTAATATTAGCTTTTATGATTGCATCATTTTATGTTCTTGTTTCATTAGTAGCCGGGATGTTGAATGTCCTTTTAGAAACAGGTTTTACACCGTACATATCTAATCTATATAGTGGGTATATATTTGCATCACTTATTATGGTTATGACAATGGTATTTCAAGTGTATTTGACTGAGTATTTAAACGAAAATGCATTATTGCGTACAGAAATGCAAAAATCAGAAAAACTTAATATTGTAAGTGAGTTAGCTGCAAGTGTTGCACATGAAGTTCGAAACCCTCTCACTGTTGTACGAGGGTTTATTCAATTGCTAGAGAGTACGGAAGACGTAAAAAACAAAGATTATATGCGTCTCGTATTAGCTGAACTGGATCGTGCTGAACAAATTATTTCAGATTATTTAAATTTAGCAAGGCCTCAAATTGAAAAAAAAGAACATATTTGTTTATCAGCACAATTAATTGAAATGACAACTCTTATGTCATCATTTGCAGCGATGCAGGGCGTTTATTTGCAAGTTGAGATTTCTGAGAGCCTTTATACTATCGGCGATAAGACGAAATTGAAGCAAGCTATTATGAATGTTGTTAAAAACGGTATTGAAGCAATTCAAGGAAACAAAGGGTATTTAAAAGTAACAGCTATTCAAAAAGATGAATTGATAATAATAAGAGTTAAAGATAGTGGTGTTGGAATGACAAAAGAACAGTTAGTAAGGCTTGGACAACCGTATTATTCTTTAAAAGAAAAAGGAACAGGATTAGGCCTTATGGTAACATTTAGTATTTTACAAGCGCATAATGGCACATTGGAATATAAAAGTGAAAGCGGAAAAGGAACTGAAGCTATTATTATATTGCCAGCTGTACGATATAAGGAATAAAAGTTACCGATAGAAGGTAACTTTTTATTTTTCGTGCATTAGAAAAAGTTACAAAATTTCATTCATTTATTTTTTCTTGTTTTGTTCGAACGAATAAACTTTTAAATGATTGAAAGAAGCTTTGCTCTTTTGAGGCGGCGACTAATCTTTTTGTTTCTTGAATTTCACGAATAACTTGCATAAGTTGTGTATCACGGTTGCTGTCTTTATTGTAAATTTGATTGACAAGTTTATTCATTTTTTCTTCTTGTTTGGATTCTCGCTTATACATATGATTCATTAATAAGTCCATCTTTTCTTTTTGGAGTGCATCTGTTTGAGCGGCGTGAACAACTAGATCTTGTAACATTTTTTCTTGTGAGCCTTCTTTTACATAAACTTGTTGCATTAGTTCATCTAATTTCTCGTCTTTTAAACGATTTTGTGTAATGAGAGTAGAGTTTTGATGAATAATTGCTTCATTCAATTGAGCAAGCATTTCAAGTTTTAGCATGAACTCCTCAAAGTTACGCCCATCTTCTTTTGGTTGCACTTCTTGTTTATCTTGAATAACAGGTACAGGTGGGGCTTCTTTTTCTTTTAAAATAATAGGTATTGTTTCTGAAATGTCCTCTTGTAATGTAGCAGCTCTTTCATGTATAGATTTCAATAGTTTTAAATCATCCAATTTATAAATACGAGCATCAGCTGTTTTTGAAATGATATAACCGTGTTCCTCTAAGAGTTGGCTATATTTTCGGACTATATGTTTTGGGATACCTGTTTTATTTGTAACATCTTTCGTTTTATAAATAGCTTCCATGATAGTTCCTCCCCAAAAAGTATCGTATATATCATTTCAACCTTTTATGTGGACTTCCTTTGAAAAAGAATGTCGGAAGGTTATTAGTTTTCTACAGCATTAGTGAAAAGATGAAGAAAAATGAATGTTTTTGGCGGAATGGAGAGGAAGAGCTAAAATAATGTCTGAAAACATACATAGAAGAAGTTTGTTATAATAACTGAGGAAAAGAAATTGGTAGGAACACGGAGGTACACATGAAGCAATTTAAAGGTATTATCATTTCAATTATTGCAATTCTTTCTCTTTTGGTAGCGGTATATGAAGTACTTGTGCCAGAGGAGACAAGTACTAAAAAAACAACTACGTATGATCAAATTCTAGAGTTCCCGAAAGAACGATATCCAGAGACCGGGAAACATATAACGGATGCTATAAAAGAAGGACATTCGGAAATGTGCACAATTGATCGTAATGGTGCAGCGGATAGAAGGAAATTATCGTTAGCGCCATATCCGACGAAGAAAGGTTATGATCGTGATGAATGGCCGATGGCGATGTGTAAGGAAGGCGGAAAAGGAGCTCATATTGAATATATAAGTCCAGCAGATAACCGCGGTGCAGGTTCTTGGGTAGGGAATAAGCTAGACAAATATCCAGATGGTACGCGTGTGAAATTTGAAGTGAAATAGTAATTGGCATACATTTCATAGTGGAGGAGAGGGATAGTTATGGAATTAACAATTTCATATTCGCAATTAATGATAATGAACTATGATGGTCAGCAGCCTTATGTAGATTGGACTCCTGAAGATTTTGAAAGAGGCTATGCTGAGGTGGATGGAGCTATTATTTTTGAAGCAATCTCTGACTATACTTGTGAAGTGGAAGTTACTTGTGGAAATCATATTGAGAAAGAAGAAGTGGTTAGAACGATATCAGTTCCTTTCACAGTGAAGAATGAAGAAGTATATATAACAAGTATTCTTTCTAATAAATATCATATTCCTATTCCGAACGGGGAATATATGATAGTCTTGCAGGCAACTCCTCTTGAAGAGCCATCAGACGATGAATTGTATAAAGTACAATACGACTTCTATTTTGAGAGTGTAGAATAAAAAAACGTGTTATCCTTTTTGAAGGATAACACGTTTTTTATTATGCGTTTGTTTTTAGGAGAGAACGAGCGTCTTTTGCTGCCTGAACCATGTGCTCTAAAGCAGGTATAACTTCCTCAGTTCTTCGTGTTTTTAAACCACAGTCTGGATTAATCCAGAAATATTTAGGGTCACATACTTGTAAAGATTGTTCTACGATTGTGAACATTTCATCTTTACTTGGGACACGTGGGCTATGAATATCATATACCCCTAGACCAATTCCTTTTTCATATGTTGTATGCTTTAATGTATTAATAAATTCTCCATGACTTCTTGATGTTTCGATAGAAATAACATCTGCGTCTAACGCTCGAATTGCATCTACAATATCTTCGAAGTTACTATAACACATATGAGTATGAATTTGTGTTTCATTTTCTACAGAAGATGTTGCTAAAAGGAATGATTGAACTGCCCATGTAATGTATGCATCCCAATCTTTTTCTTTTAACGGCATACCTTCACGAAGTGCAGGTTCATCGACTTGGATTACTCTAATTCCGGAAGATTCAAGTAATTCAATTTCATGACGAAGTGCTAATGCAATTTGATATGAAACTTCTTTTCTTGAAATATCATTTCGAACGAATGACCAATTTAAAATAGTGACAGGTCCAGTTAGCATACCTTTTACTACTTTCTCTGTTAAGCTTTGTGCATATACAGTTTCTTTAATAGTCATTCCACTTATAAAGGCAACATCACCATAAATAACAGGTGGTTTTACGCAACGAGAACCGTATGATTGTACCCATCCGTTTTTAGTAAAGGAGAAACCAGCAAGTCTTTCTCCAAAATATTCCACCATGTCAGTTCTTTCGAATTCACCATGTACTAGTACATCAAGACCAATATCTTCTTGGTAACGAATCCACTTTGCAGTTTCTTTTTCAATGAATTGATTATATTGTTCATTTGTAATATCGCCGTTACGCCACTGTTTACGTGTTTGACGAACTTCAGATGTTTGCGGGAAGCTACCAATAGTTGTTGTTGGTAACAACGGTAATTGTAAAGCTACTTGTTGTAGTTCATATCGTTTTTCAAATGGAAGAGGACGTGAGAAATCATCTTCTTTAAGTGATGTACGTGCCACTTTTACATCTTCACGATTACGTGCAGCTGATGAGCGGATTGCATGATGTGCATTACGATATGTTGTTAAATCGCTACTGATGCTTTCTACACCTTTAGTAAGAGCAGAATGGATAAGGACTAGTTCTTCTAATTTTTGATTAGCAAATGCAAGTGCATCAAATAATTCACTTGTTAAGTGCGTTTCTTCCGTTTTATCAATTGGAGTATGCAATAAGCTACAAGAAGGTTGAACAATTAAACCTTTTGCTGTGATTTGATTTTGTAATGTTGTAAATAAAGAAAGTACATCATCAAGATCAGCTCTCCAAATGTTACGGCCATCTATACAACCGATAGCTAAAATTTTATCAGCTGGGAATCCGTATTTTGAAATAGCATTTACATTACCTTCTTTGCCATGAACAAAGTCTAATCCAATACCAGAAACAGGGAATGCAATAATTTCTTCATAGTTCTCTTCTACACTATCAAAATATGTTTGTAGAAGAAGATTAGCATTTGGAACCTCTTTATGAATAGCTTCGTAAAGTTCTTTCGCTTGATTAATTTCATCTTTTGTTAAAGATGCGAAGATTGGTTCGTCAACTTGAATAATTTGTGCTCCAGCTGCGTGTAATTCAGAGAATAATTGTACATAAGGTGCAACTAGCTCTTTTAAAATAGTGGCAAATTGCTCTTCGTTATAACCTTTTGCTAGTTTTAGGAATGTATAAGGGCCTAAAATAACTGGTTTTCCATCAACACCTAACTCTTTTTTCGCTTCTTCATATAAACGAAGAGGACGATTGTCTTTTAAAGAGATTTGTAATCCTTCTTCATATTCAGGAACAATGTAATGATAGTTTGTGTTAAACCATTTTGTCATTTCAGAAGCAACGTGATCTTTAGAGCCGCGTGCCATTGCAAAATATACATCAAGGTAAGAGGTAAACTCTGAAAAACGTGACGGGATGAATCCTAACATGTAGGCCGTATCCAGAACGTGGTCATAATATGTAAAATCGCCAACTGGAATTAATTCAATTCCCTTTTCTTGCTGTACTTTGACGTGTTGAAGGCGAATTTCTTTCATTGTCGTTAAAAATTGTTCTTCATCAATTTTATTGGACCAAAAAGCTTCCAATGTTTTTTTCCACTCTCGTTGTAGTCCGATACGTGGATAACCTAAGTTACTTGTTTGAATTGCCATTTTAAATTCCTCCCTAATTGAAAGTAAGCATTTCCGTTTACTCGGAAATACCTATAACAAAAAGCATAAAGGCATAGAAAAATAAGCCTTCCTTTTTGTTCTTAACACCTCATCATCATCCGTGAGTCTATCAGTGTTGTTAAAATAGGCAGGTATCCTGACTTATGCTTCATATAATTTCTTTCACCTTCCCGTTTTCACAGTGGCACAAAAAAGAAATCTCAGCATTTACAGTGGCGGGACCGTGTTGGAGTTTCACCAAACTTCCCCTTTAAACACGAAGTGAAATATTCGTGTACCTATTTTCCTTTTGAAAGGAATTTAACAAGCGATATGATATTGAAACAAATTCTAACACAATTTTCGGAATTTTGTCCACTGTTTTAAAATAAGAAAATTCTAAAGTTTTTTATTCTTATCATTCGGATTATTCTGATTTTTTCAAGAGGGAAGAGAGGTTGGGGAAATTGAAATGAAGTGCGATTAAACTTGTAAAGAAGTGGATATCTGTACAGAGATAAGATGCCATTTATGTTATTCAACAATTGGCTCATCTTATGTCGAACCTAAAACAAGCATACCCCCTTCCTAAATTAGAACGGGGGTATGCTTGTTTTAGGTTTTACAATGAAATAACTTTATTGTCTTTTTACAGTTTCTTCTTTATAAGTTCAACCTTCATCTATATCAATTTCTGAAAGTCGTCCTGCAACTGCATCTGTAAGGAGGGTGTTTAACCATTGCAATTCAACTGTAATATGTTCAATAACGCTTTGTAAAATATATAGTTGTGCACGAGGAATGTGTCCTTTGCTACAATCATAAATAGTTTGCATTTTATGTAAATATTGAACGGTATCATTTTTCTTTTTTTCTAAAATAGGAATTAACTCTTGATCATCACCAAAATGAGCGAAAGAGAGTGCCGAATAAATTGGTTTATATATTTGATTTTTTGCCTCAAATTGTTTTAATAGTAACGTGTGAAATAACCGTTTACCTTCTTCTGTTATATGAAAGATTGTTTTATCGGGTCTATTCGTATCTCGAACAATCGTGGTAATACGAATTGCACCCTGCTTTTCTAATTGTTCGAAGGCGTAGTAAAGTGATCCTTTTGCATATTTAATATAACAATCCATTTGTCGTTCTTTCATGATGTGCTGCACTTCATATGGATGTTTATCTCCTTCAAGTAGCAAGCCGAGAATGACTAATTTCATGCTCATGCTGTCTCAACTCCTATAAATAAAAACTTTATACATATTATAAACGGCATATCCGTTTTCATAAAGGGATATGCCGTTTCTTTTCTCTATATTAACTTACTTGCTTTTGTTTTTGTTTCGTTTTTGGACCTGTAAAGAGGCGTTCATTTCCCATAAGTAAAATACAAATAATACTTAGTACAGCCGGGATCAGTGCCCAGAAGAATGTACTGGCAATAGAGGTAGCGAGAGCATCTTTAATACCAGTTAATATTTCAGCTGGAATCTTATCGGTAGCACCTTGTGATAATAAGAAACTTGTGTCTCCGCCTTTTGGAGCTAATTTAGCTAGTTCAGGAGGGAACACAGTGTTTAATTTAGTAGTAAAAATATGGTTTTGAATTGTACCGAAAATCGTTACACCAAGAGTCATACCGAGTGAACGGAAGAATGAGTTTGTTGATGTAGCAGAACCACGGTCTCGCATTTCTAACTTGTGGATAGAAGACATACTTAAAACTGAGAACGAGAAACCAACTCCAAGTCCAGTGAGAACCATAAATAGCGTTACAAGTAGACGAGGTGTATCCATTGTTAAAGTGCTTAGTAAATAAATACCAATTACGAAGAAAACACCAGATACCATCATGATGTTACGATAACTTGTTCGAGAAGCTAACTGTCCACCTGTTTGACTTCCAATTACAGAGCCAACCATCATAGGTGTTAAAATTAATCCAGCATTTGAGGCTGAACCGCCGAGAACACCTTGAACGAAGATTGGGATATAAACTGTACAGATAATAAAAGCGGCACCATAGAAAAAGGCAACGCCTTGGCTAGCTGCGAATAAAGGTTTTTTAAATAGATGGAAAGAAATGATAGGCTCAGTTGCTTTTCGTTCTACGAAGAAGAAAATAATAAGCATAATAACAACTGTTGTAAATAAACCGATAATTACAGTGGAATTCCATGCGTATTCTTTACCACCAAGTTCTAAGGCGAACATTAAGCAAACGATACTAATAACAAGTGTAATAGCGCCAGCCCAATCAATTTTTTGTTTTCTAAATTCTAGAGATTCACTGTAGTATTTAGTAATGAAGAAGAAGGAGATAATTCCTAATGGAATATTAATATAGAAGACCCAATGCCAACTTATATAGTCTGTAATATAAGCACCTAATAAAGGGCCAAATACACTAGATGTCCCGAAAACCGCACCGAATAGCCCTGTCATTTTTCCGCGCTTTTCTGGTGGGAATATATCGTACATAATCGTGAAGGCGATAGGCATAAGAGCGCCGCCACCAATCCCTTGAATTGCTCTATAAATACTTAGTTGCTCAATACTAGATGCTGTCCCGCAAAGTGCAGAACCGAATAAGAAAAGAATGAGGCCACCAATATAAAAGCGTTTCCGTCCGTACATATCAGAAAGTTTTCCGAAGATAGGCATCCCAGCCATTGTTGCTACCATATATGCAGACGTGACCCAAACGAACTTGTCAAATCCTCCTAGGTCTCCAACAATCGTAGCCATTGCTGTTGCAACGATTGTATTATCCATTGCCGCCATTAAAATACCAAGTAATAAACCTGCAACAACAAATTTTGTATTGTTGGAGTCTTTTTTTGATAATTGAGATTCCAAATATAACCCTCCTTTAATAATAAGTAAACTATATGAAGTTTTGAGTGCAGCGCATAAAAATTTGAAATATAGTTTTTTAAATCAATTTACACAAGTGCACTGACAAAGCCATAAAGAATATTATAGTCAAATTTGACTAAAAGGCAAACTTTTTCTTCCGTCAAAATATTCTGTTGTATGGACAGAGAAAGAGTGAGCGATACTTAGTAGTGGTGTAAAGTCAATGAAGGAAATTGTAAAAAAATATTTCAGTAAGAATACCTTCTGTTAACAGAGGAAAAATGGTTTTTTCTTTATATTGTCGAATAGGATAAAAGGAAGAGTAATAACTATATATCGTTTGTAACAAGCTTTATTAATATTGTGTGGAGAGGCAGAATAAGGTCGTATGGATATGATGCATCTGAAATGGGGTGAATATTATTATGAAAATATGGAAACGGATTTCGGATCAAGGAAGGCGTTCAATACCGTTACAACCGGTGTTATGGATTGATGGCTCAAAAAAGGAAAACGAATGTCCTAATGTAGCAGTTACATTGCAAATCCGTAGTATGTATAAAGAAAAATTTTCATATGAACTGACCTATGATGTAAATGACATACTTATTATTCGAATTGAAGTAGAAAATAAAGGAATGGAAATGATTTCACGAGTTGTAGTAAGTCATATGATTCGAGATTATTTTGCATATATCCCAAATTCATTAAAGGCTGATAAGGGGATGAGCGAGTTTTTGTTCCAGCTTGTAAGGTGGCGAATCAATAATTTATTACCGAATGAGAAAGTAGAACTAATTTGTAAAATAAAAGCAAATAAAGATAAAGCAATCAAAAACGCATTATTTCAGGCTACATATACATTTCAATATAAAGAAGTATCATATGGTCCGCTGCAAACAAATGAAGTTGTTGTGCGGCAATGATAAAAAGGAACCTGTAAGAAAGGTTCCTTTTTTAATGAAGGTTGTGTTTTTTGAGTACTTTTTTTTGCTCGATTCCTTTTTTTCCTACATAATTATTTTTATAACCAAAATATAAAATGAACAGAAAGGAAACGACATTTACAATAGCGTCAATTTGATCGTTTGTAATAAAGTTCACTCCGAAAGAATTAAATAATAATTTTAATGATAGCAGAAACCCTGCTAGTAAACGTATAATATCTGATAGATTTTCTTTTTGTAGCATATAAGTCACCTCTTCCTAAAAACGATATATAGTATATATATGAAATAGAATAGAAATGGTATACAAGCTTAAGCGGAAATGTACACTCAATGTGTACATTTTTTATTTTGTAGAAAAACATAATTGTTATAGAAACATATATTGGTATAGAAAGGAGGAGAAATATGAAACATAAAGGTAAAATTAGTGGGTTATTACTTGGGAATACAGTGGCAGTTACAGAATGGATTGCGCTTCAGGATGTAATTACAAAACTGGATTCGCGATCATTTTATACCGTCTTTATTATTTATATATTGCAAATGATACTCAGCTATTATTTTGGACATTGGTATGATAAAAGAGCGAGTGGGCGTATGGATACGGAAGTAGGGGGAATGGCAAGTAATGATTTTGTAGTTGATTTCTTTGAGAAAGTAGCTGCTTTATCGGAACGGGATTCTCATAATATTACAGTGTACATTCTTTCAGTGAAAGAATGGAAAGAACTAAAAGAAACAGTACAAGAAAAAAAATTGGAGGTGTTAGTACAAAAATTGGAGAGTACGATTGTAAAGACAATTCGTAAAGGGGATGTCGTTACTAGGTGGGATGAAAATAAGTATGTTATTGTGGCGATTGATAACGGACATGAAAAGTCGACAATAACAAACCGATTAATGAAAAATATTGAAAATGAAATAGAAAATAGTTTGTTAAGTATGACGCTATTATTTGGAGCTGCTAGTTATCCAATAGAAGGAAAAACCTTTGAAGAATTGTTAAGAAAGGCACAAAATCAATTGTACCAGCATAGGGATTTGTAAGAAAATGAGTGAAACTTCGATTTGAAGAAATATGATATGAAGAAGTTTTGAATGTAACATTTTTTTGACTTTTATTACAAAAAGAACTTTTATTGTAATAAAAGTCTTTAAAAATATATGGAATAAGCATATAATTATGTTGGATGTGTCAATGCATTTTGCACAATGTGTTTCATTTTTAAAGTGTAGAGGAAAGCATGCTCTACACTTTTCCTTTTTAGGGAATGACAAGAATAATTGTAAGTTGTTGCAAGATGACATTTACACTGTGTAAAATGAACAAAGAAATTATTTGATAGAAAGCGGAAAGGAAATGATAGAATGATAGACGTGACAGAACAACGACCATCTTTTATCAGGTGAATTATTACTGTTGTTCTCCAAATTATTATGGCTGTGATGAATTCCGTTGTACTTTTATGTAATACATAGTATAAACAGGTTTTAAAAAGTGCCAAGTAAAAGGTAGATATGAAACTGCTATTTAGTTCAAAAATGTAATTTTGAGTAATACAATTTGTACAAGCATTATAAACAATATGAATGATTTTCGTAAAAAAGGTGCGAGTGTGGAGTTAATAAAAGGATAAATAATTTCATAGCTTTTTACACGATTATCGTATATAAGTAGGAGGAAAAAGATGTTGAAGTATAGTAAATTAGCAATTGTAACTGCATTATCAATGACTTTACTAGCGGGTTGTTTCGGGCCGAAACCAGAAGAGGAATTATATGTTGCATTTGAAAATGCTGCAAAACAAGAAAAAACAATGTTTGAAGATGCGAAGAAACTTGAAACTTTAGAAAAAGAGGGACAAGAATTATATAATCAGATTGTTCAAGAAGGAAAAGATAATAATCAAACTGTTAAGGAAAAACTGAACCAAGCAGTGAAAAATACAGATGAACGAGAAAAAGTGCTTAAAAAAGAAAAAGAATCTTTAAATAAGGCACAAGAAGAAGTGAAGTCAGCAGATAAATATGTGAAGAAAATTGAAGATAAGAAATTGAAAGATCAAGCGGATAAAGTGAAAAGCACATATGAGAAACGACACGATTCATTTAACAAAATGTATGATAGCTATAATAAATCGTTAAAACAAGAAAAAGAATTATATACAATGTTACAAGATAAAGGTACAAAATTAAAAGATATTAGTGAAAAAGTAAAAGTGGTAAATCAGTCTTATAAAGATATTGAATCAGAAAAAGACAAGTTTAATGAATTTACAAAAACTTATAATACAGAAAAAATAGCTTTTTATAAACAAGCAAATATTAAAATTAAAGAAGAGAAAAAATAAAACAGTTTGGCCTAATATTAGGCCAAACTGTTTTATTTTTTTGTATAGGTACGGCTATACCATGGAACTGGTTCGCTTAATTTTTTTTCTTGTTTCAGTGCTTCAGGACCAATATAATCTTGAAGTGTTTTTTTGGCTACTGTTAAAGATAAGGTTGTTTTCGGATTTCGATAGGAGGATTCAAGGTGACCAAGATGCGGTAGGGTGCGAAAATCATCTTTCGTAGGAGGGATATGGAAAAAATAATCACCTAAACGTATAAGAACATCGGATTGTTGTTGACTAAAACGTGGATTTCTAGAAAAATGTAATCCTTCTTTGATAGCCTTTTTTTCAGTAATTAAGCGTTCTAAAGCAGTCTTTTTTAACCAATATAAGTACTTAGGGTTAGTTGCAGCTTTAGCATGACGATTCACAACGAAAATAGATTGAGCTAGTCTATTAATAGAATGTTGATTATGCAATGGAGATTGTGGTTGTGAAGGTTTCATATTGACTCTCCTTTCAATTTTTCCTTATTATAGCATAAATAAAATGGGTTTTTATTATATGCAAAAAGTAATTGTATATATTTTCAATATTAAAGCAATATTGTTACAAAAAACAACTATTTTGTATAATAGTGATAGAATATGTTTCAGAAATTTGATAATGAAAGAGTGAGAAGTTTGAAAGAAATATTAAAATTACAATATGCCATTATAGATATTGGATCTAATACAATGCGTTTAGTTATTTATGAAAAGCAAAATGGAGGTTTTTATAAAGAAATTGAAAATACGAAAGTGGTTGCTCGGTTAAGAAATTATTTAATCGATGGTGTTTTGAATGAAGAAGGTAAAGAAGTATTGTTACAAACATTATTTCAATTTCAAGAAAGTACAAAATTCCATCAGTTGCATCATGTACTTTGTGTTGCAACGGCAACAATTAGACAGGCTGAGAATCAAGAGGAGATTAAAAAACTTGTTGAAGGACAAACAGACTTTACTCTTAGAGTATTATCAGAATATGAGGAAGCACGTTACGGCTATTTAGCAGTTATGAATTCTACTTCGTTTTCGGAAGGAATAACAGTAGATATTGGTGGCGGAAGTACGGAAGTTACATATATTAAAAATAGAGAGATTTTAGAGTACCATAGTTTTCCTTTTGGTGCGCTTTCTTTAAAACATCTATTTATTAAAGGTGATATTCCTACTAAAGATGAATTAGAGGAAATTCGAGAGTATTTAGAGTGTCAATTTCGAACGTTACCATGGTTAATTGATAAGAAATTGCCTCTTATTGCAATTGGTGGTAGTGCGAGAAACTTAGCGAAAATCAACCAAAATTTAACAAACTATCCTATAGCGGGAGTACATTTATACAAAATGAAAGAAGAAGATATTGAAAATGTAAAAGGTGCATTGGAAAAACAATCGTTTATCGAACTTCAGAAAATGGAAGGATTAGCAAAAGATCGAGCTGATACAATTATTCCAGCGGTTGAAGTATTTCATAAACTTGTAAATATTACAGAAGCAACGGCATTTGTATTAAGCAAAAAAGGATTAAGAGAAGGTGTTTTCTATGAAGAGTTGACGAAAGATTTAGGGATTTCATATTATCCGAATGTAGTTGAAGAAAGCTTACATTTGTTATCACACGAATATGAAATGGATATGGAATTTGTCATTCAACTTATTAAACATGGAAGATTGATTTGTAAACAACTCGAAGAAATGGGACTGATTTCTGTTTCAATAAAAGACTGGGAAGCATTCCATCAAGCAGCGAAAGTATTTAATATTGGAAAATATATAGACGAAGAAGCGAGTCGTTTACACACGTTTTATTTATTGGCAAATAAAACAATTGACGGCATGATGCATAAAGATCGAGTGAGGTTAGCGCTTATTGCATCTTATAAATCAAAAATGCTATTTAAACAACATTTATCTCCATTTGAAGGTTGGTTTGATAAAAGCGAACAAAAAAAAATCCGCCTATTAGGCGCTGTTTTACAATTTTCAGCTGCTTTAAATGTAAGACAAAGATCGCTTGTTGATACGATATCCATAACAGAAAATAAAGAAGGATTAACGTTTAGAATTTTATGTGAGCAATCGGCATTAGCAGAAAAAGTACAAGCTGAAAAACAAAAAAAGCAGCTAGAAAGAGTATTGAAAACAAATATTCACTTATCATTCGAATCAAAACGTTAAGTTGTACGGATGTCTTTACAGAAAATTAACACTTTGGAATATTGTAATTTGATAAAATAAAAGTAACTAAATTATAGTGAAAAAGTTTCAAAGGGAAGTGTGAAGAGAATGGAATTGCTAAAGGGGAATTTAGTAAATTTAAATGATACAGCGTATTATAATAATCGTGAATTAAGCTGGCTAGCATTTAATGAACGTGTACTACAAGAAGCGCAAGATGAAAATAATCCACTATTAGAAAGACTAAAGTTTATTAGTATTTTTAGTTCGAATTTAGATGAATTTTTTATGGTGCGCGTAGCAGGTTTGAAAGATCAAGTAAGTGCGGGATTTAATCAGCCAGAAAATAAAGCAGGTTTAACACCAAAGAAACAGTTAAATAAGATTGCGATAAAATCGCATGAGTTAATGACTGTGCAGTATGAAACGTTTAAAAATTATGTATTGCCAGCGCTTGAACTAGAGGGGATTGAGCGTTTAACATTTCATGATTTGACGAAAGAGCAAAGGGAATTTATCGAGGAGTATTTTGATGAACAAATATTTCCGGTTTTAACCCCTGTATCTATTGATGCGTATCGTCCATTTCCAATGTTATTAAATAAAAGTTTGAATTTAGCTACTATTTTATATGATGAGCAACAGGCTGAGGAAGAAAATCGTACGAAGTTAGGAATTGTACAAGTGCCTTCATTACTGGAGCGTTTCATATTTTTACCGAGTGAAGGGCAAAAACATAAATTTATTTTATTAGAAGATGTAATTAGTGGTTTTACTCATAAACTATTCACAGGATATAACGTATCACCTGTTACTCGTTTCCGTATTACACGTAATGCGGATTTAACGATCCATGAAGAAGGTGCACGCGATTTATTAAAAGTAATTGAAAAAGAATTGAAAAAGCGTAAGTGGGGAGCTGCCGTTCGTTTAGAAGTTGGTAAAGAACACATTGATGAAAGAGTGTTAGCGTTATTGTATGATGTGTTAGAAGTAAAAGATGAAGATGTGTACATGATGGATGGACCGTTAGATTTAACATGTTTATTCTCCTTATATAAAAAATTAGCGCCTTTATATGAACATCTAGTATATCCGGCTCTTATTCCTCAACCTCCTCAAGATTTAGGTGATGAGGAAGATGTATTTGAAAAAGCGATAGAACATGATATTTTATTACACCATCCCTTTGAGTCGTTTCAGCCAGTCGTTGATTTTGTCCGTGATGCGGCAGATGACTCGAATGTACTTGCGATCAAACAAACATTATATCGTGTAAGTGGAGATTCTCCAATAATTCAGGCGCTGAAGGTAGCAGCTGAAAAAGGAAAACAAGTGACGGTATTGGTTGAGTTAAAGGCAAGGTTTGATGAAGAGAATAATGTTCATTGGGCTAAAGAATTGGAACAGGCCGGATGTCACGTTATTTACGGAGTAAGTCACTTGAAAACGCATAGTAAAATTACGTTAGTTGTAAGAAGAAGAAATGGAAAAATTGAAAGGTTTGTACATCTTGGAACTGGAAATTATAATGATGCAACAGCGAAGTTGTATACCGATTTTGGATATATTACATCGCGAAAAGACTTTGGTGTAGATGCAACAAATTTTTTTAATTATTTGAGTGGTTATACAAAAAAACCGCATTTTCATCATTTATCTGTTGCCCCGTTTGATATAAGAGAGCAGTTTATGGAGTTAATAGATGAGGAAATCCGTTATCATAGACAATATGGAAATGGATATATTATCGCTAAAATGAATTCGTTAACAGATAAACCGTTAATAAAAAAAATGTATGAAGCATCACAAGCTGGGGTAAGGGTAGAGCTCATCGTTAGAGGGACATGTTGTTTAAGACCTGGGATTCCGAATGTAAGTGAAAATATTCGTGTAGTTAGTGTTGTTGGAAGATATTTAGAACATAGTCGTATTTATTATTTCCATCATAATGGAGATGAAAAAATATATTTATCTTCAGCTGATTTGATGACGCGAAATATGGAAAAACGAGTAGAAATATCCTTCCCAATTTTAGATATTGAAATGAAAGCGAGAATAAAGGCAATTTTACAGCTGGTTTTAGCTGATAATGTGAAAACACGTGAACAAAATAAAGATGGTGACTATTATTATATAATTAATAGTAGTATAGAAGAAATTGATAGCCAAGTGAATTTATTTAAGATGGCGTATCAAAATACAGACGCTGAATAGTGTGAAAAAAGTAAAAACCTCTTATTGAATTTAAGAGGTTTTTACTTTTTTTCTCTACTCATATATTCTCAAAATGGAAGGATGAGTAGAGAGAATAGTTTTTATTATAGGCGTGTGATGAGTTGGTTCGTTGAGAGAAAAACATTAGAAGAATGGTTGGTTTAAATTAATAATAGTATGGTTGTTGACAAGGCCCTCCGTAACAAGGAAAAGGTGCTGGTGGTGGGAAAGGCGGTGGATAAGGCGGATAAAACGGTCTAGGCCCGAAAGCTAATGCTCCGCCTAGCAGTCCGCCAGCAATTCCAGCTAGAAATGGAACACCGAAAAATGGAAAGAAGCGTGAGTCGCCTGCTGGGCCAAAAGGTGCTGAACGAACTGGGATCGGTTGATAATATGGATACATGAACAAACCTCCTTTACTGGACTCATTTTTATCATATGGTGGACCAAGCGTGGATGAGCGCGTACAAGGAAGGATATGTAAGGAAATAGGCGAATTGTTACGAATGTTGTAGGATGAAGAGTGTAATTTCAGGTTTTGACATAAAGCGGAATGGGACACGTGTTCTTCCAATACCTCGATTGACATAGAGAGTCAAACCTTGAATGTTATAGAAACCTTCAATATATTCTTTTGCAAGCGACGGGGTAATAATAGCACCTAAAAAAGGAATTTGTACTTGTCCGCCATGGCTATGACCAGAAAGTTGAAGATTGATTGGATATGTAGCGATTTGTGGCGCGATATCTGGTTCGTGAACGAGAACAATTGTATAAATATTTTGTTTTGCATGTTGTAAAGTTTCCGCTATTTTTGGTTTACCCAGTAGCATATCATCGAGTCCGAAAATAGAAATTTCACTATTATCCAGTAAACGAATTCGCTTTTCGCTATTTTGCAAAAGTTCAAATCCAGATTCGCGCATGATGTGATCATAGTATTCAGTTCCATATCCGCCATGATCGTGGTTACCATAAATAGAAAATTTACCGAAGGGTGCCTGTATATTCTTTAAAATGGATGCAACAAAAGAAGCCTCGGTATATGTTTGGTAATCATCAATGAGATCACCAGTAAAAAGGACAATATCTGGCTTTTCAGCATTAATCTTGGAAACGATTTGAGATAAATGTTGGAGAGAGAAATAGTATCCTAGATGTAAATCGCTAAATTGAAGGATCTTCATACCATGAAAACCTTTTGGTATGAGCGGTGATTTAAGTGTGTGTTGCGTAAAAGAAAGCAAATAGGGCTCTATATATTTAGCATAATAATAGCCGATACTTGCGGTTATAAATGAATATAGACAAGTGCGTATTCCAGATTTTAAAAAATTTCTTCTTGTAATTTTCTTCATATACAGGTTACTCGAACCACCCTTCAATTTATTTAAAATATATTTTAAATACTAAAAAAGTAGTATAGATTACGAAAAAAATGAACGAAAAGAAACCTCTTTACGTTAAAATATCAGAAAAATTGAAAAATATAAAGATTTCTATCAAATAAAGTGATAAAATGAATGTGTATTCATTTTTTGGAGGGGATGTATGTGAAAGAGAAGGTAGTTATTATAACAGGTGGATCAAGTGGAATGGGAAAAGGGATGGCGATACGTTTTGCGAAAGAAGGGGCACGTGTTGTTATTACAGGGCGTACAAAAGAAAAGCTAGAAGAAGCAAAGTTAGAAATTGAACAGTTTCCAGAGCAAGTATTATCCGTACAAATGGATGTACGAAATACTGATGATATTCAAAAAATGATTGAACATATTGATGAGAAGTTTGGACGAATTGATATTTTAATAAATAATGCAGCTGGAAACTTTATTTGTCCAGCAGAGGACTTATCTGTGAATGGCTGGAATTCGGTAATTAATATTGTATTAAATGGTACATTTTATTGTAGTCAGGCTATTGGTAAATATTGGATTGAAAAAGGTATAAAAGGAAATATTATTAACATGGTGGCAACATATGCATGGGATGCAGGCCCAGGGGTTATCCATTCGGCAGCAGCTAAAGCTGGTGTATTAGCGATGACAAAAACTCTTGCTGTTGAGTGGGGACGTAAATATGGAATACGAGTTAACGCTATCGCACCAGGACCAATTGAACGTACAGGTGGTGCCGATAAATTATGGATTTCAGAAGAAATGGCTAAGCGTACATTGCAAAGTGTTCCACTTGGTAGAATGGGTACACCAGAAGAAATTGCGGGTCTAGCTTATTATTTATGTTCAGATGAAGCTGCATACATAAATGGAACTTGTATGACAATGGATGGTGGCCAGCATTTGCATCAATATCCATTTTAAAAGGGATGAAAAAACGAATGATTTATTCATTTCTTTGTGGTAAAATATGACGAAATTGTGACACTTAAAAGAAATGTGTTTACAAGAGGGGATATATACGTTATATTTAAGACCTCTTTTTTCTTCATAGTAGAATTGCTAATTCCCCTTAGCATTTTACCCCTCTAATCCCTTCAGGAAAACTGAAGGGATTTTTTATTATTTTTCCGTAAATATCGTGTTATAATTTTTGAAAAGTAAAGGGAGGGAAGCACGTTGATAGATGCATTAGATGTAATGAGTAACTTGGATAAAGTCCTTCCTTATTATCAAGCTATTTTTAGTGCTGATGAGCATACAGTAATTGGATATGAAGTTGTAGGACGTATTCAAACAGAAGAGGGCATACAAAGTTTAGCATCTTTCTTCCATGATGATTCTATTCCGAGTGAGTTCCAACTTGAAGCGGATAACATCATCGTAGAAAAAGCGTTAAATAGGTATTTAGAAACGGATCAAAAATTATTATTATTTATACATCGGAATGCGAATGTATTAATGAATGATGAAGATGAAAGTTTACTTCAACTTTTGCTGATGTATGAAGAACAAGGTTTGAACTTACAACGCATTGTTCTGGAAATAACAGAACATGAATGTAAAGAAGATATAGAACAATTTAATCATTTACTCATGTATTATCGTACATATGGTATTCAAATTTCGATTAATAAAGTCGGAACGGGTACAAGTAATTTAGAGCGTATTAGCGTGTTAGCACCGGATATTTTAAAAGTAGATTTAACAAATTTAAGGCAAACTGCACTTTTACAATCTTATCAAGATATTTTATATTCCTTATCTTTACTTGCTAGAAGAATTGGTGCGACATTGTTATATGAAGAAATTGATGCTTTTTATCAACTACAATATGCTTGGAAAAACGGTGGTAGATATTATCAAGGTAATTATTTGAAAGAATGTTTACCTGATTTTATTGAAACGAATGTTTTAAAAGAGCGACTTGGTAATGAATGTCATCAATTTATTCTGCATGAGAAGAAGAAGTTGCAAAAAATTTATAATTTAACAGAGATGTTACGTGATCGAATTGGTGATGTTCTGTCAAAACAAAAAAAGAATGAAGATATAAATGATTGGTTATTACAATTTAGCCAAAGCATATCACAATATAGTTTTCGGATATTTATTTGTAATGAAGATGGTTTTCAACAATCGGGTAATATTATGAAAAAAGATGGTGGATGGATCATTATGCCAGAGTATTATATGAAGAACTGGAGCTGGCGCCCGTATTTTCTAGAAAATATAATGAAAATGCGTTTTGAGAATAAGGCAAGACTTTCAGATTTATATGCTGATATCGAAACTGGTGAAATGGTACGAACATTTTCATTCCCGATTGATGATGAAAACTTTTTATTTATAGATTTATCGTACGAATATTTATATGAAGAAGATGTTTTATTTTAATGCACGAAGAAATTCGTGTATTTTTTTGTTTGTTTTTATCATAAATTGGTAATAGTGAAAATGATGATGAAAATGCTGTCTATCGTTGTAAAGATTTTACGAACGAAATCATCCCTTTCTTTGCATAATCATTGTTACAATGAATACTACAAAGACAAGCTCTTTTAAAAGGAAGGTGAAAAAATGAAGAAATATGGAATATGGTTTGTTCTATTTATATGTGTTGCCTTTCTAGTTGGATATAGTGTCACAACTGTCTTAGGAAAAGAAGAAGTGAAAGTGGATCGGAAAGAAGTGTTTACAACGATACAAAAAGGTTATGAGACGCAATTTTCAATCCGCGGGAAGCAAATACCTACGAATAAGATGATAGAGACGTTATCACCATATTTTACAAATAATTTCCTTCAAGTTTTTACAGATGAAAACAGTAGAAATGAAAAACAAAGTGGTGAATATTTACTTCCAGCAAAAGAAGCTCCATTTTCTTTTAATTCAGAAACAAAAATGTCTTATGATGAAGAACATAAAAATTTATATGTCTATGAGCGGACAAAGAGTGGACAATATCAAATTGTGACATTGCAAAAGGATAATGGAAAATGGAAATTAGCAGGGTATCATGAAAGTCAGGAACTGTTGACTGAAATAAAAAGGTTACAACAATTATGAGAATAGGAATAGGTGTCGCCTATTCCTATTCTATACCGAGTAGCTGTTGTAATTTTTCAATTTGAAAACCTGCCACAACTTCTTCGTCAATTACAACTGTTGGAGTTGAATAGGATTCATAGTCATATAAAAGACGATTGCGTGCAGCAGCGTCTTTTTTTATGTCAAATTCTTCATATACAACGTTATTATGTTTTAAAAATTCTTTTACAATGGTACAAGGCGGACAATCAGGTTGTGTATAAACCTCAATTTTTTTCATTGTAATTCCTCCCTTTTTCTGTTGTTTATTATATTCTGCCAGTATAAAAAGCGCAATAAAGAAGTAAAAAGATGCTCTTTCATCTTTTTACTTCTTATTTCGACAAATTTTAGTTGAGTTTCTTGCCAAGAACCTTTATCCTAGATTGTGGAACGTTTTTTCTGTTATGACGGATAGAATGAGTATAGCTGTAAAACCTATTGGTAGGAAGATCAGAGAAAGGAGAGATTTCATGTCTCTACTCCAAGGAATTTTAACTCGACTTGTTAGTCTACAAGAACAAGCTGAAAGCGGTGAAGTAGCACAACGCTATTTTGAAGTGAACGGTGAGCGCAAATGTAGCGTGAAATTTTTCGATAAAAGTGAAATGTATGAGTTAGAAGTGTATCAACAAGGTGAAAAACCTCAAGTGTATCAATTCGATAACATCGATATGGTTGCAATTGAGATTTACGATATCATTTCTTGATACATATAAAAAAGGTACTGCCAAATGGCGGTACCTTTTTTAGTTATATTAATTAATGGGCTATATAGGTAGTAGAAGTTTCAATTTAAGTCGCGATTAAATAAAAGAGTTTTTATAAATGTATATGTATAGGAATTTTTCATTTTTCCTACAATGATAGTAAATATTAATAGGAGGTGCAAAGGATGGAACGCTTACCGATTGTTATTTGTCCTAATTGTCACAGTCATGCTGAAATTAATCATGTATTAACTGCCCAGTCTAATCAAAATGTAATTTATACATGTAAGTTTTGTAATTATGTAATTCGAAATATTGAAACGAATAAAGGGTAGTAAGTTATAATTTTTGTTTTTGTCCCATACAATGAGAATACGAAAAGTCTGTCTAATTGAAAGGACGTGACTATGTGGACGGTGAGCATACATTTTATAATGTTTCAGAGAGACATTTGAATTTTGATATGGTATTTAACCGTATTTGTAGTTTCATTGAAAAGGATCCGCGAAATTTATATCGATTATCTATTGGGACAGACTCACAAGCGCATCAAAAGGATACGAGGTTTATTACAGCGATACATATTCATCGTGTTGGAAAAGGAGCATGGGGATGTTTGCATCATAAATCAGTGAAAAATAAGCCAGCAACGTTGCGAGAGAAAATATATTTAGAAACACAGTTTAGTCAAGAAATCGCCTATCTATTTACTCCCAATCATATACAAGCGATATGGGATTTATTGCACCCATACGCTCAAGATGGAGCAGGATTCATAATGGAAATTCATTTAGATATCGGGAATGATGGTTTAACAAAAGAATTTATTTTAGATATGACGATGAAAATTCAAGCAATGGGATTAACAGCAAAAATTAAACCAGATGCTTATGCGGCATTTAGTTACGCAAACAGATATACAAAATAATGTGAAATGATGTCTATATATTCGCAGTCGTTAAGTATTTCTAACAAAAACTGAATATTACATCTGTTAAATAGACTGAAAAATTTATATAATGAGAGTGATGATGCGAGTGCAAGGAGAGGAGCATATGGAAAAGGAATTTGTTTTAACAAGAGAAGAAGAAAATTTATTGTTGGATATTCTGTTTCAGCAAAATTACGCGAGCGAAATTTTAGCGGTGGAGCTTACAGACATTGAGAATGGTTTAAAACAGACAGATGTGACGCAATATAAAAAAATCACAAGATTGTTTTACCGATTAAAAAATAAAGGGTATTAAGGACTACCGGAATGGTAGTCTTTTTTTTATGTTATATGCTAAAATAGTTATGTATTTTTATTTTTATTAGAAGAATGTCAGGACAAAATAATAATATGAAAACGCTATCATAAAATGGGAATAGGATCGGAGAATATTAGCAGGAAAAAGGGAAAATGGGGGATGTAACATGATTAGTATTCCGAAAGACGAGTTTCAACAAATTCTTGTGAAGGATTTAATGATTTCATCAGATAAAGTAGCACATGTACAAATAGGGAATGGTCTAGAACATGCTTTACTCGTTCTTGTGAAATCTGGATATTCGGCGATTCCTGTTTTAGACCCTATGTATAAATTACATGGGTTAATTAGTACTGCTATGATTTTAGATGGTATTTTAGGATTAGAGCGCATTGAGTTTGAAAGACTTGAGAATATGAAAGTGGAACAAGTGATGAAGGAAGAGATTCCAGTTCTTATGTTAGAAGATTCTTTTGCAAAAGCTTTAGAAATGACAATTGATCATCCTTTTATTTGCGCTGTCAATGAAGAAGGTTACTTCGAGGGTATTTTAACACGTCGGGCTATTTTAAAATTGTTGAATAAAAAAGTGAGACAGCATAATCGATAACGTAGGGAAAGTGACTTCACAGAAAAGACGAAGTCACTTTTTTTCGTGCATATCAGTTGTGTATGTATTATATTTAAAAAGACATAAAGCATAAGAAAAGTTTGAACTAACAAACCGTTCTAATGTATAAAAGTATGCAATTAAATTAAGGATGAAATACTTATTAAAATTAGGTGTATGGAAGCTAAGGAAAGAGGGAGAAAGTTGCAAATTGATGATTTTCAAATGATGGTTGTGTTAGCTCAGGAATCAAATATGAGAAAAGCGGCGGAACGTTTATTTGTTTCCCAACCTGCGCTTAGTCAACGATTACAATCTATGGAGAAACAATGGGGAATGAAATTTTTTATTCGTTCACAAAAAGGATTAACAATTACACCTGAAGGGGAAAAAGTTGCAAATTATGCAAAAGAAATGTTACAACGGGAAGAGGGTATTAAAAGTGAACTGGCTCTTTTTAGAACCGAAACATACGGTACGTTAAAAATAGCTGTTGCATCAGTCATTGGGCAATATTGGCTTCCACCTGTTTTGAAAAAATTTGTGCATAAGTATCCTTCTGTGAAGATATCTCTGTTTACTGGCTGGAGTAGTGAAGTGCAAAAGCAATTTTATGAAGGAGACGTTCATGTTGCTATACTGAGAGGATCACAAGAATACAAAGGGCAGAAACAACAATTATTTGAAGATGAATTATATTTAGTTGATAAAGAAATAAAAGATATTTCGATGTTAAAAGAGACAAATAGACCATTTATTCAATTTAAAAGTGATTCGACCTACTATGGACAAATACAAAATTGGTGGTATGGATTATTTTCAAATCCACCTAAGCGAACGATTGTAGTTGACCAAATTGAAACGTGCAAACAGCTTGTTTTAAATGGAATAGGTTATGCTCTTTTACCTTCGACTGTTTTAAAAGAAGTGCAGGAAAATATGTATAAAACACCTGTTCAATTAACGAGAGAAACATGGTTATTGACGAGTGACTCGGCAAGGCAGTTGAAGCAAGTACAAGCATTTTTAGAAATTATAGAAGAAATTCAAATGGGAAAATAAGATTATTGTCTTGCTACTGGCTCTATCGTTTGGTAGAGTAACATTATAAATGGATTTAGGAGGCAACAAGAATGAAAATGATGGACGCTAACGAAATTATTTCGTTTATTCAAAACAGTGAAAAGAAAACTCCTGTAAAGGTATACATAAAAGGGGATTTAAAAGAGGTAACATTCCCTGAAACAGTACAAGCATTTGTAAATAAAAAATCTGGTGTATTATTCGGAGAATGGTCTGAAATTAAGACAATTCTTGATGAAAATAACAAGCACATTGTTGACTATGTAGTTGAGAATGACCGTCGTAATTCTGCAATTCCAATGCTTGATTTAAAAGGTATTAAAGCTCGTATTGAGCCAGGCGCGATTATTCGTGACCATGTAGAAATTGGTGACAACGCTGTTATCATGATGAATGCAACAATTAACATCGGTGCTGTAATTGGTGAAGGTACTATGATCGACATGAACGCAGTGCTTGGTGGACGTGCAACAGTTGGTAAGAACTGTCACGTAGGTGCAGGTGCTGTACTTGCCGGTGTTATTGAGCCACCTTCTGCAAAACCAGTTATCGTTGAAGATGATGTTGTAATTGGTGCAAATGTAGTTGTTCTAGAAGGCGTTACAGTAGGTAAAGGTGCAGTTGTAGCAGCAGGAGCTGTTGTAACAGAAGATGTGCCTCCATATACAGTTGTTGCGGGAACTCCGGCACGTGTAATTAAAGAAATTGATGAGAAGACAAAAGCAAAAACTGAAATTAAACAAGAGCTTCGTCAATTAAACCCAGAGAAATAAAAAATAAAAAGCGTAAGAGCATGAATGTGCTCTTACGCTTTTTATAGATAGAGGTGCAAAAATGACAGTAAGCAAATTTGTCCAAGTTCGTAGAGATTTACATAAAATTCCGGAGTTTGGATTTAAAGAGTGGAAAACACAACAGTATATTTTAGATTATATAGGAACGCTTCCTAATGAATATTTGGAAGTGAAAACATGGAAAACAGGTGTAATTGTTAAAGTAAATGGAAAAAATCCAGAAAAAATAATAGGTTATCGTGCAGATATAGACGGTCTACCAATTACAGAGGAAACTGGATATGAATTCTCTTCTGTCCATGAAGGAATGATGCATGCATGTGGACATGATTTGCATGCAACAATCGGTTTAGGACTTCTAACAGCGGCTGTAAGCGAAAGAATAGATGATGATCTTGTGTTTATATTCCAACCAGCTGAAGAAGGTCCAGGTGGTGCACTTCCTATGTTAGAAAGCGATGAGTTAAAAGAATGGAAGCCTAATATGATTCTTGGACTTCATATTGCGCCTGAATACTCTGTGGGAACAATTGCTACAAAAGAAGGTTTATTATTTGCGAATACATCAGAGCTATACGTTGATTTAAAAGGAAAAGGTGGACATGCTGCATATCCGCATACAGCAAATGATATGATTGTTGCAGCGAGTCATCTCGTTACACAACTTCAATCAGTTATTAGTCGTAATGTGAACCCTCTTGACAGTGCGGTAATTACAATTGGGAAAATTACAGGTGGTACAGTTCAAAACATTATCGCAGAAAAGTCTCGTTTAGAAGGAACAATTCGAACGCTATCAGTGGAATCAATGAAACGTGTTAAAAGCCGAATTGAGGCAATTGTTGCGGGAATAGAAGCTTCTTTTCAATGTGAAGCTGTTATTGACTACGGAGCGATGTATCATCAAGTGTATAACCATGAGGAGCTAACGAGAGAGTTTATGCAATTTACACGTGAACAAACGACTATGGACGTAATTACGTGTACGGAGGCAATGACAGGTGAAGACTTTGGTTATATGCTTCGAGAGATACCTGGATTTATGTTTTGGCTTGGAGTAAATTCAGAATATGGTTTACATCATGCGAAATTAAAACCAGACGAAGAGGTTATTGAGAAAGCAATTGTATTTTTAAATCAATATGTGAAGTGGAAGGGAAATAGAAAGTGAACTTACTCGCTAATTGTGCAATAGTTTAGAGTGGGGACTTCTTAGTTCAGAGACGAAAACATCTTTCGTATTCGTTCGTGTTAGACATCTTCATACAAATGAGTAAAGTTAAATTTGACGTCTTAATAATGAGCAGGGGGTTTTTAGCCACTGCTCATTATTAATTATTGCTAATAGGGAAGATAATTATTTAACTACCCTATATATGTTTACTTTTAGTATGAAAAGTGTGTAAAATCAATGTGATACATAGAAAAAGGGTGGGGAATTACGTGCAAATTAGCAGTGCGATTTTATGTTTCGTCTTATATGCATATGTTATTATTGCGGCGGTTTATTTTGGGATAAGTTTTTACGCCTATCGTTTAGCAAATAATAGTGAATATGAAGAAACATACAAATGGGTGAAAAGATATTTGTCACCTGTACTAGAAATTATGAATGGATTTGTTCTTTTTTTATTTATTGGATTAATTGCTTTCTCGACGAGTTTAGTAGGGAATAAGACTACGTTATTTGTACTAGGTATCATTATTTTTATGCTATTAGGAATTCGGATTGGTAATACGGTGTTTTGGAACGAAAGAAAAATAGATGGTTGGACAGGGATGTTTATTCCATGTATGTTAGCTGCAATTGTGACGAATATAGAACATGAATATTATCAATTACATTTTTGGCTTATCATTGTTTTAACAATCCTCTCTGTTTTGTATATAAGTACTGTCGTGCTAACATACATCGCAAATGAAAAAGGAGATGCAAAAGGTGCGCACTTCTTTAGAGGGCGTGCATTATTATGGAGTGTGCCGACGATGGCAGTTATAGGAATTATTGCGATATTAGTAAATGGATATCAATTTACTAATTGGCAATTGTTTTTAGAAACTTGGTGGATCTTCATTGTTTCGCTTGTAGCTTTTTTAGGCGCAACACATTATTTATTCCATCAACATCATTACATATTGGCACTGTTATTCGCATTTACACAACTTTTATTTGCTTTTTTCGGACAAGAAACGCTATTGTTCGTTTTTGAAACATTTAGTTCATTTGGAAATATATTTGTATTTGGTATGTTAATTTTCGGTATCGCGTTTTATTTACAACAGTATTTTTATATGCAAAAACAAAAATAAGAAGTATATACAGGTTTTTGTAGCGAATTTAAAGTATGTTACAATAAAAGTACATAGTATTTGATGTTATTGGAGGAATTCCTGTGGGCGAAAAAGAGAAAGAATTTGCTGTTATTGGGCTTGGCCGTTTTGGTGGAAGTATTTGCCGTGAATTAGCTCAATTAGGTATGGAAGTAATGGCAATTGACTCAGATGAGGATAAAATTAATGAGTTTGCAAATATAGCTTCGCATGCTGTAATTGCAGATTCAACAGATGAGATGGTATTAAAAAGTCTTGGTATTCGTAATTTTGATCATGTAGTCGTTGCTATTGGAGATAATTTGAATTCAAGTATTTTAACAACGTTAATTTTGAAAGAATTAGGTGTGAAAAATATTACTGTAAAAGCTCAAAATGACTATCATGAAAAAGTGTTAAGTAAAATAGGGGCAGATCATATTGTGCATCCAGAACGAGATATGGGAAAAAGGATTGCTAATAATATCGCATCAAGTAATGTGTTAGATTACCTAGAGCTTTCAGATGAGCATAGTATTGTAGAGATTATCGCAAATAAAAAAATTGATGGGCACTCTTTAATTGAATTAGATATTCGTGCGAAGTTTGGTTTGAACATTGTAGCAATTAAACGTGGAAAAGAAGTTATCGTATCCCCTCGAGCTACAGAAAACGTTCAGGCGGGAGATATATTAATTGTAATTGGTCATGACGATGAAGTAGATCGTTTTAAGCATTTTTTAAGATAAGAGAAAAGGACAATGCCGAGGAGGCATTGTCCTTTTTCTTATATTTCCATAATGATTGGTAAAATCATTGGACGACGTTTCGTTTTTTCGTATAGGAATGGTGCTAATGTGTCTGTAATCTCATTTTTAATTTCAGACCATTGTGTTGTTTTTCGCTCCATTACTTTTTCTAAATGTGTTGTAATTAATGTTTGAGCATCGTTGATTAAATCGCTGCTTTCACGCATATAAACGAAACCACGCGAGATGATATCAGGTCCTGCTGCAACTTTAAATTCTTTCATATCAATGCTTACAACTACAATAACAAGTCCTTCTTCAGAAAGAATGCGACGATCACGTAATACGATATTACCGATATCTCCAATACCATTTCCATCGATATAGACAGAGCCAGATGGGATTTTCCCAGCTACGCTTGCTTCATCAGAACGTAAAGCAAGAACATCTCCATTATCCATAATGAAACAATTTTCTTCTGGAATACCACAATCATTCGCTAATTTCATATGCATACGTTGCATACGATATTCACCATGAATTGGCATGAAATATTTCGGCTTAATAAGACGTAGCATTAACTTTTGTTCTTCTTGTCCACCGTGTCCACTCGTATGAATATTTGAGAGTTTACCATGGATTACATCAGCACCAGCGCGGTACAACATGTTAATTGTACGACTTACACTAATTGTATTGCCTGGGATTGGTGAAGAAGAGAAAACAACTGTATCGCCAGGGATAATTTGAATTTGACGATGTGTACCATTGGCAATACGTGAAAGTGCTGCCATCGGCTCCCCTTGACTACCTGTACATAACATAACAACTTTATTAGCTGGTAGGCGGTTTAGCTGAGATGTGTCTATGAATGTATCCTTTGGACACCGGATATAACCAAGGTTTTGTCCGATTTCAATAGCCGCTTCCATACTTCGACCGAATACAGCTACTTTACGATTGTTTTCAACAGCAGCCTCAACAACTTGTTGTAAGCGATGGATATTCGATGCAAAGGTTGCGAATATAATGCGACC
Organism: Bacillus sp. MYb56; assembly: GCF_002976445.1. Lineage (NCBI taxonomy): Bacteria > Bacillati > Bacillota > Bacilli > Caryophanales > Bacillaceae > Bacillus > Bacillus sp. MYb56. The sequence continues at coordinate 10,838 of NZ_PCOH01000031.1, read as the reverse complement.
GTCTACTTTGCGGAATATATCTTGAATACTATCACCAACGCGGCGCTCAGACATCGTAAAGTTTGGCACTTCACTGTTTGTACTATCAGATAAGAGACAAAGTACACCGTCTTTTCCGATTTCGGCCATTTTTGTTAAATCTGCTGGCTCACCTACTGGTGTGAAATCAAATTTGAAATCACCTGTATGAACGACTTGTCCTTGAGGTGTTTTCACAACAACTCCGTATGAATCCGGAATACTGTGAGTTGTACGGAAGAAGGAAACAGATGTCTTTTTAAATTTAATAACATCATCTTCTTGAATTTCATAAAGTTTTGCTTTACGAAGTAATCCGTGCTCTTCTAATTTGTTTTTTATTAGGGCAATTGCTAATTTTCCGCCGTAAATTGGAATGTTTACTTGACGTAATAGATAAGGAATTCCACCGATATGATCTTCGTGACCATGTGTAATGAATAACCCTTTAATTTTATCTTCGTTTCGCACAAAATAAGTGTAATCTGGTATTACATAATCGATCCCGAGGAGTTCGTCTTCTGGAAATTTAATTCCAGCATCAATTATAATAATTTCATCTTGAAATTGAACAGCATATGTATTTTTACCGATTTCACCAAGACCACCGAGGGCAAAAACGGCAGCTTGATCATTTTTTAGGAATTTCATATGACTATACGATCTCCGCTAATATTAAATCAGCGTTTTGTTTTTCATATTCAAGATGAGCACCAGTAACAGACTGAACGAACTCGATATTATATGCGAACTTATTTAATTTTTTACGAACATCCTTTTGAGACGTAGCCTCTAAATATAAAACTTTTGTATTTTCACGTACTGGGACCTCAGTTAATTTTTCTTGATAAAATACTTTAAAAATCATTGGGAAAACCTCTCCTTGTCTATGTTTTGCATTATCTGTTACTTATTATAAAGCAAACAGTCACGATTTTCATGTTTTTTCGAATGAGAATGAAGAAAAAGCCCGAAATGGGCACAATTTAAGCGATTGTCTTCTTACGGACTAAATCGTTTAAATAACGCTTGAGCTTTTTCTTCAGCTTCTTCAGCATGATTACTCCTTCCTTTCCTTATTTAAAACATGCATATTACTAATGATAACTCTGTCTCCCATACAAGAAAGAAGATTAGAAGTGAATAGTGAATCTTGTTCTTTTTAGTATAGTGTAAGTTATCTTGTAGTAACGATTAGTAGCCGTTAGTTATAGATATAGTATGAGGAAGAATAGAAAAGAAAATTCATCCGAACAAGTATCCACATTTTTTCACTAATAGTATATGCACATTTCATAAATAAGGTCAGAAAGTGAACGCTTTCTTCACAGATGTTTAATATGTTATACTTTTTTTTGAAATTTGAAAAGTGATAATCAAAATAGGAATATAGAGTGCCAGAAAGGATTTTGACAAATGAATGATAAAATTGTCTTTTTTGATATTGATGGAACATTATTAGATCATGATAAGAAAATTCCGCAATCTACAAGAGATGCAGTAAGAGATTTACAAGAAAAAGGTGTGCATGTAGCGATTGCGACAGGGCGTGCGCCATTTATGTTTGAAGATATTCGTGAGGAACTCAATATACATAATTATGTTAGTTTTAACGGGCAGTATGTTGTATTTGAGGATGAGGTATTATTTAATAATCCATTACATCCTGATGCTCTACATAAGTTTACTCAGTTTGCAAAACAAGAAGGATATCCACTTGTATATCTTGACCATCAAGAAATGAGAGCGTCAGTGGAATATCATGATTATGTAAAAGAAGGTTTTGGAAGCTTACAATTCGAGCATCCGGCATATGAACCTGATTTTTATGAGAAACGCGATATTTATCAAACGCTTCTTTTTTGTGAAGTAAACGAAGAAGAAAAGTTTATTCATCATTATCCAGATTTTCATTTTATACGCTGGCATGCATATTCAATGGATATTATCCCTAATGGTGGTTCTAAGGCAAAAGGGATTGAGAAGTTTATTGAGAAAATAGGATTTAATCGTGAACAAGTATATGCATTTGGGGACGGATTAAATGATTTAGAAATGATTGAAGCAGTAGGAACGGGCATTGTGATGGGGAATGGTCATGAGGATTTGAAAAAACTTGCTAATTATGTGACAAAAGATGTTAATGAAGACGGTATTTATCACGGATTAAAGTGGGCTGGCTTGTTATAAGTAAGTGTGGAACCCATTTCATATAATAAAAAGGCGGAAGGTTAACTTCCGCCTTTTTACTATTATCGCTCGAGAGGTTTTGAATCATCGGGAGCCACAAATGGATTGTCTTTATTAATATGGTCATAGAACATAACACCGTTTAAATGGTCGATTTCATGTTGGAATACAATTGCTGGTAAACCTTTTAATCGCAGTTTTACGTCTTCACCGTTAATCGTTGTTGCCTTTACTGTAATTCTCGTGTAACGAGGGACATAACCAGGTACTTCACGGTCTACAGATAGACAGCCTTCACCATTTTGTAAATATGTACGTTCAACAGAATGACTAATGATTTTTGGGTTAAATAATGCGTAGCTATATAACGTATCGTTCGTATCAGTTACATGAACCGCAATCATTTTCTTTGAAATACCGATTTGCGGAGCCGCTAATCCGATTCCGGGGCGTAAATTATATTTTTCAGCCATTTCAGGGTCCTGGCTATTTATTACAAATTCAATCATTTCTTTAAGAGTATTTGTATCTTCCTCGCTAGCAGGTAAGGAGACCTCTTCTGCGACGTCGCGCAAAATAGGATTTCCTTCACGAATTACCTCATTCATTGTAAGCATATGTAATCTCTCCTTTCTCCTTTAGTCTACCAAAGGAGATAAAAAAAGTCATCGGCAAGTAAGGAAGAGCTACTTGGAAACAAATCTTCTACAGATAAGTTATGTAATAAAAAGAAAAGACGGCAAAGCCGTCTGTTTCTTTCCATAGTTGTTTCATTTTACATTAATTAGCGAATGCAAGCAGCACCAACGATAATTAAAAGGATAAACAACACAACGATTAAGGCGAAGCCGCTTCCAGATCCGCCACAAGAACCGCCATAACCGTAGGAAGGATATGAACAAGTTGTTGGATAGCAATATGAGTATCCGTACATGAGATGACCTCCTTTATCATTTCCCGCTAATACTGCGGTTACTATAATGTATGGAGGAATGATCAGAAATGTATAGGTATTTACCTATAAAAGGAAGAAGTGTTTGTATAATTTTCTTGAGAAGAGAGAAAAACTAAGGAGAATTAAATCGTTTACATATTATTCTAAGAGAAAAAATAAGTTAAAAAGGGAATAATATAACAGCAGGTTATTGCTTACTAATACAGATGTGAAAAATAAAAACACGTTTGTGTAGAGGAAACCGGCATATTATTTATAAAAAAACGTATTCAAAGTAATTGACATCGTAATTAGAATAGTTGTAAACTAAAAAACGTGATCAAGATTGTATTAATATGTTTTTGAAAAAACATTAGTACAGATTGTTAGGTACACAAAATTATTCTCAACCGACAAACAAATTTGTTGGTTTACATTGTTGCGCTTTCAGTCTAGCTAATAGATAGTGAAAGCGTTTCAGAATATGGTTCAAGAGAGGAAGAGGTGAACGGAATGGGTACTAAAACAAAAAAGACCCTATTTAATGTTGATGAGCAAATGAAAGCTATCGCAGCTCAATTTGAAACATTACAAATTTTAAATGAAAAAGGCGAAGTTGTGAATGAAGCAGCTATGCCTGAATTATCTGATGATCAATTAAAAGAATTAATGCGCCGTATGGTGTATACTCGCGTACTAGATCAACGTTCTATTTCTTTAAACCGTCAAGGACGTTTAGGTTTCTACGCACCAACTGCTGGACAAGAGGCTTCTCAATTAGCAAGTCATTTCGCACTTGAAGCAGAAGATTTTATCTTACCAGGATATCGTGACGTTCCACAATTAGTGTGGCACGGTCTACCATTATACCAAGCATTCTTATTCTCTCGTGGACATTTCATGGGTAACCAAATGCCTGAGAATGTAAATGCACTTGCTCCACAAATCATTATCGGTGCGCAAATCATCCAAACTGCTGGTGTTGCGTTAGGTATGAAATTACGTGGTAAAAAATCTGTTGCAATTACTTACACTGGTGACGGTGGTGCTTCACAAGGTGACTTCTACGAAGGTATGAACTTTGCGGGTGCATTCAAAGCTCCAGCAATCTTCGTTGTACAAAACAACCGTTATGCAATCTCTACTCCAGTAGAAAAGCAATCTGCAGCTAAAACTGTAGCACAAAAAGCAGTAGCAGCAGGTATTTACGGAATTCAAGTAGACGGAATGGATCCATTAGCTGTATACGCAGCAACTGCTTTCGCTCGTGAGCGCGCAGTAAATGGCGAAGGTCCTACTTTAATCGAGACTTTAACATTCCGTTATGGTCCACATACAATGGCTGGTGATGACCCAACTCGTTACCGTACAAAAGATATCGAAAACGAATGGGAACAAAAAGATCCAATCGTACGCTTCCGTGCATTCTTAGAAAACAAAGGCCTATGGTCTCAAGAAGTTGAAGAGAAAGTTATCGAAGAAGCAAAAGAAGATATCAAACAAGCAATTGCTAAGGCTGACCAAGCTCCAAAACAAAAAGTTACTGATTTAATGGAAATCATGTACGAAAAAATGCCTTACAACTTAGCTGAACAATATGAAATTTACAAAGAAAAGGAGTCGAAGTAAGCCATGGCTCAAATGACAATGATTCAAGCAATCACTGATGCTTTACGCGTTGAAATGAAAAATGATCCTAACGTACTTGTGTTTGGTGAAGACGTTGGTGTAAACGGCGGAGTATTCCGTGCTACTGAAGGTTTACAAGCTGAATTCGGTGAAGATCGTGTAATGGATACTCCACTTGCAGAGTCTGGTATTGGTGGACTTGCAGTTGGACTTGCACTTGAAGGCTTCCGTCCAGTTCCAGAAATCCAATTCTTCGGTTTCATTTATGAAGTAATGGATTCAGTTTCTGGTCAATTAGCTCGTATGCGTTACCGTTCTGGTGGACGTTGGACTGCTCCAGTAACAATTCGTTCTCCATTCGGTGGTGGTGTTCATACTCCTGAACTACATGCTGATAGCTTAGAAGGATTAGTGGCACAACAACCTGGTCTAAAAGTTGTTATTCCATCTACTCCATACGATGCAAAAGGTCTTTTAATCTCTGCGATTCGTGACAACGATCCAGTTATCTACTTAGAGCATATGAAATTGTACCGTTCATTCCGTCAAGATGTACCAGAAGGTGATTACACAATTGATTTAGGCAAAGCTGACATCAAACGTGAAGGTACAGATGTATCTGTTATCGCTTATGGTGCTATGGTTCATGCTGCATTAAAAGCTGCTGAAGAACTTGAAAAAGAAGGTATCTCTTTAGAGGTTGTTGACTTACGTACAGTTCAACCATTAGATATCGAAACAATCATCGCTTCTGTTGAAAAAACAGGCCGCGTAGTTGTAGTTCAAGAAGCTCAAAAACAAGCTGGTATTGCAGCTAACGTTGTAGCGGAAATTAACGACCGTGCAATCTTAAACTTAGAAGCTCCAGTTGTACGTGTTGCAGCTGCTGATACAGTATTCCCATTCTCTCAAGCTGAGAGCGTATGGTTACCAAACCATAAAGATATTGTTGAAGCTGTTAACAAAGTAATGAACTTCTAATTTTTAGTTTTTCATGTGCAAAAGAAATCAGCACATGCTGGTTTCTTTTGTACATATTCCATAATAATGAAATGAATCAGGGGGCTGAATTCCGTGGCATTTGAATTTAAACTACCAGATATCGGTGAAGGTATCCACGAAGGTGAAATCGTAAAATGGTTTATTAAACCAGGCGATGAAGTAAATGAAGACGATGTACTTCTTGAAGTACAAAATGATAAAGCAGTAGTAGAAATCCCTTCTCCTGTTAAAGGTAAAGTACTTGAAGTACTTGTAGAAGAAGGAACAGTTGCAATTGTAGGAGATACATTAATTAAATTTGATGCTCCTGGATACGAAAACCTTAAATTTAAAGGTGACGATCATGATGAAGCTCCAAAAGCTGAAGAAGTAGCAGTAGAAGCTCCAGCAGCGGAAACTACTCCAGCAGCAACTGCAGAAGTAGTAAATGAGCGTGTAATCGCTATGCCATCTGTTCGTAAATATGCTCGTGAAAAAGGTGTAGATATTCATAAAGTAGCTGGTTCTGGTAAGAACGGCCGTGTTGTGAAAACTGACATCGATGCATTTGCAAATGGTGGACAAACTGTAGCAGCAACTGAGGCTCCAGCAGCAGTAGAAGCTACTCCAGCAGCAGCAGCGAAAGAAGAAGCACCAAAAGCACAACCAATCCCAGCTGGTGAATATCCAGAAACTCGTGAGAAAATGAGTGGTATCCGTAAAGCGATTGCGAAAGCAATGGTTAACTCTAAGCATACAGCTCCTCACGTAACATTAATGGATGAAGTAGATGTAACAGAACTTGTTGCTCACCGTAAGAAGTTCAAAGCTGTTGCAGCTGACAAAGGTATTAAATTAACTTACCTTCCATACGTTGTAAAAGCTTTAACATCTGCATTACGTGAATTCCCAATGTTGAATACTGCTTTAGACGATGCTTCTCAAGAAATCGTTCATAAACATTACTTCAACATCGGTATCGCAGCTGATACAGACAAAGGTCTATTAGTACCAGTTGTTAAAGATACAGATCGTAAATCTATCTTTACTATTTCTAACGAGATCAATGAACTTGCTGGTAAAGCACGTGATGGTCGTTTAGCTCCAACTGAAATGAAAGGTGCTTCTTGCACAATTACAAACATTGGTTCTGCAGGTGGACAATGGTTCACTCCAGTTATCAATCACCCAGAAGTAGCAATCCTTGGTATCGGCCGTATCGCTGAGAAACCAGTTGTGAAAAACGGTGAAATCGTTGCAGCTCCAGTATTAGCATTATCTCTAAGCTTTGACCATCGTTTAATTGACGGCGCAACTGCTCAAAAAGCATTAAACCAAATTAAACGTCTATTGAATGACCCACAATTATTAGTAATGGAGGCGTAATAACAATGGTAGTAGGAGATTTCCCAATTGAATTAGATACAGTCGTTGTTGGTGCAGGTCCTGGTGGATACGTTGCGGCAATTCGTGCAGCACAATTAGGTCAAAAGGTAGCGATTATTGAAAAATCTAACCTTGGTGGCGTATGCTTAAACGTTGGATGTATTCCTTCAAAAGCGTTAATCAATGCAGGTCATCGTTATGAGAATGCAATGCATTCTGATGACATGGGTATCACTGCAGAGAACGTAAAAGTTGACTTTACAAAAGTTCAAGAATGGAAAAACGGCGTAGTTAAGAAATTAACTGGCGGTGTTGAAGGCCTTCTTAAAGGTAACAAAGTTGAAATCATTCGCGGTGAAGCTTACTTCGTAGATGCTAATACATTACGCGTAATGACTGAAGATGCAGCACAAACTTATACGTTTAAAAATGCTGTTCTTGCAACTGGTTCTACACCAATCGAAATTCCAGGATTCAAATACTCTAAACGTGTTATCAACTCTACAGGCGCTTTAAGCTTACCTGAAATTCCTAAAAAACTTGTTGTAATCGGCGGCGGTTACATCGGTATGGAATTAGGTACTGCATATGCTAACTTCGGTACAGAAGTTACTGTAGTAGAAGCTGGCGACGAAATCTTAGCTGGTTTCGAAAAAGCTATGAGCTCTGTTGTTAAACGTGCTCTACAGAAAAAAGGTAACGTAAATATCCATACAAAAGCTATGGCTAAAGGCGTTGAAGAAACAGAAACTGGCGTAAAAGTTAGCTTTGAAGTTAACGGTGAAATCCAAACTGTAGAAGCAGATTACGTATTAGTAACTGTAGGTCGTCGTCCAAACACTCAAGAAATCGGTCTTGAGCAAGTTGGAATTAAAATGACTGACCGTGGCATTATCGAAATTGATGAGCAATGCCGTACAAATATTTCAAACATCTATGCAATCGGTGATATCGTTCCTGGACCACCATTAGCTCACAAAGCTTCTTACGAAGGTAAAGTAGCTGTTGAAGTAATTAGTGGCCATGCATCAGCAATCGATTACATCGGAATTCCTGCAGTATGCTTCACTGATCCAGAATTAGCATCTGTTGGTTACACTAAGAAACAAGCTGAAGAAGCAGGAATGACAGTAGCTGTATCTAAGTTCCCATTCGCTGCAAACGGTCGTGCGTTATCATTAAACAGCACTGACGGTTTCTTACAACTTGTAACGCGTAAAGAAGATGGTCTTCTTGTAGGTGCACAAGTTGCAGGTGCAGGTGCTTCTGATATTATCTCTGAGATTGGTTTAGCTATCGAAGCTGGAATGACAGCTGAAGATATCGCTCAAACAATCCATGCTCACCCAACATTAGGTGAGATCACAATGGAAGCAGCTGAAGTTGCTCTTGGAATGCCAATTCACATTGTAAAATAATTTAAGTAATGTAAATACCCCATCTCTTATTTAAAGAGATGGGGTATTTTTATTTTCATAAAATGACTTGCAAGGTCTTTATATGTACTTGTCGAATGAATATATAATACTTTAAATGAACCGTTAGCATATATGCCGTTATATAATATGTAATTGATTCAAACTTAATCCCATATATTAATAAAATAGAGCATGTCAAAGGAGAAGGTTCCATGAGAATATTACATGTTATATTTTATCATTTTCTATTATGGAGTGGTTTTTCCATTGTATTAACATTATCGAATGGTGATAAGTTTCATTATAAAGTAATTCTCTTTTTCGTATTTCTTTATTTGGCATATGTGATTGCATGTTTTGTATTACACGTAAGAAAGCAGGCATTATTCCTTACGTGTTCAAATTGCATACTTTTTTTAATCATATTCTCTATTTTTTAAATTAACGTTTATAGAAATACATTGTTCTTCCATTAAATAGTTGTAACTCTCCTTCTAATTTCTTCGCTAGAAAACGGCTAAATTCATTTGCTTTTCCTTTATCACCAAATGTTGCTGTAGTAGGCAAAGAAACCTGAATAAAAGATTGTTCCTTTTCTATTCCAATCCCAACATAAATAGAATCATATCGATCGTGACTCGATTGGAGTTTTAATGTTGTTGCTGATGTATCTAATATTTCATAAGGAAAAGCTGTATTTGTATAAGCATAATTAATTTGATCACCAGTCTTGGAAGTAACGGTTTTATAGTTATGAAAAAGGTGTTTAACATCTTCTATTGAAACAGATTGTTGATTGGATTTAGGTACAAGTGTGATAAAGGCGTGTTGCATACAAATTCCCCCTTAGCTTAGTAGAATAATATCATTCTACATCCTACTGAATTTTTTGACAATTAAAAGGAGTATTACTTTTTTTGTTTAATATATTAATGAGTAGGAAGTGTTATTTAGAAAGGTGGAAACTCATGTTTGAAAAATTGTATGATGAGCATGAAAGTGTGAAGGTACGATTTTTAGGATTTATGACGCATGATACACGTTATGATTTTGGAGTTATTTATACAAATATGTTTTTTGGAAAGCCACTTATTGTTTGTATGCAAACAGGGAGATCTACTTTGCTTGGGAGAGATGATGTAGAAAATGTTCCATATATACAGGAAACTTTTAAGTTAGGATCGGAAGAGGAGGCGGAGGAGTTAGCTCAGTTTTTTAAATTTCTTGTTCCGTCTACTTCTTTGCATGCGGAGTATGAAGAATAATTAACAAGAAACAGTCGTACGTATGAGATATGGCTGTTTTTTTGTGTTAATATCGCATACTAATTTAATTTTAAAATATTTAATGTGTTATACTAAAAACCTATTGACGTAAAAAGTATAACATATTAAAATAAAGACAGAAAGTTAAGCGGTTACAAAAGTTTTTGGGATTATAAACTTAGGGGGAAATGAAAAATGGGAACAATCGTATGTCAAGATTGTGAAGGTACAATTGCACACTTCGAGGATGAGAAAGTAACGGTACTTTACGGGAAATGTGGATCTTGCGGATGTGATCACACAGAACATACAAAAGCCCAATAATTGATAGGAAATTGACAGCTAAAAGTTTTTAGGACCATAAACTTAGGGGGAAATGAAAAATGGGAACAATCGTATGCCAAGTTTGTGAAGGAACAATCGGACATTTTGAAGATGAGAAAACGACAGTACTTTATGGGAAATGTGGTTCCAATTGTGACTGTGCTAGTAGAGACAATGCGAAAGCTTAATCATATATAAGTAGATTATTCTTTAAACTCAGGGGGAAATGAAAATGGGAACAATCGTATGCCAAGTTTGTGAAGGAACAATCGGACATTTTGAAGATGAGAAAACGACAGTACTTTATGGGAAATGTGGTTCCAATTGTGACTGTGCTAGTAGAGACAATGCGAAAGCTTAATCATATATAAGTAGATTATTCTTTAAACTCAGGGGGAAATGAAAATGGGAACAATCGTATGCCAAGTTTGTGAAGGAACAATCGGACATTTTGAAGATGAAAAATCAACAGTACTTTATGGGAAATGTGGATCTCATTGCGAATGTGACCATACAGAACATACAAAAGCTTAATAATTAAGAAAAAACGCCTACACTGCAGTGACCCCTGTCAAGTAGACAGTATTTAAAAAGCGCAACTAAGCAACCTGAGTTCTATATTTATATGGACTCAGGTTATTTAATTTCTTTTGAAATCTTTGATGGTTATAAAAGTGCATATATTTACGCACG
>NZ_PCOH01000030.1:0-58546 GCF_002976445.1 Bacillus sp. MYb56 | reverse complement strand
TCAAACTCTCCAATAAAGTTAGTTTGTCTAGCATCTAAAAATAAAAATTGACGTTCACGTTGTTTGTTTCGTTCAGTTTTCAAAGAACTACTTAGTCGCTCATTTGCGACTTCCTTATGTTAACATCTTCATTTTTCGATGTCAACTAAGTTTTTTAATTTCTTTTTTGTCGTTTTCTGCGTTTCTGCATCAGCGACGTTTATTAATTTATCATATCCTTACTCTTAGCGTCAACACTTTTTAATAAAAAATTCTTTTTCTTACATAACGAATACATTCTTCCCTATTAGCAACTCTCCGAAATAAACAAAAAATGATTTTATACCTTTCTTCCATCGCCTTTTTTACAACGCTATGTATACGCTCATCTTCAAAATCAAATAAAAGTTCCTCTAACTCTCTCTTCAGTATGTATTCAATTTCTTTTTTCTCTTCCTTCGTCAACATAATCCCAAGCAAATTATCACCCCAATAACTCCTTACGTGTACCGATAAACGCCCCACTCATTTTCAATTATCAATACTGTATCATCAAAAAACAAAATTCTATCACTCATTATATCCACCACTTACGATATTAATCCCTTGTTCTCTTTTTTTAATTTAAAGCATATATGTAACTGAAAAGGATTGGACAAAGGGGCGTAATATTATGTTTTTCTTTTTTATTACGAGTAAAAGAACATTTAAACACATTAGCTTAATAATCGTACTTTCCTTATTTACAGCATGGCTACTCTTTTTAAAAACATATTCACATGAATCTGCTTTTTCAACTGCTACTGGCCCTAAAGTGATTTACAAAGGGGACACTGCAAAAAAACAAGTTGCATTCACGTTTGACATTAGTTGGGGGGACAAAAAAGCTATTCCAATCCTTAATACACTCAAAGAAAGAGAAATTAAGAATGCAACCTTCTTTCTCTCTGCTGCATGGGCTGAAAGACACCCTGATATTGTCGAACGCATCATGAAAGATGGACATGAGATTGGTAGTATGGGCTATAATTACACATCCTACACTTCACTAGAAGCAAATGAAATACGACGAGATCTTTTGCGGGCACAAGATGTTTTTACGAAACTTGGCGTAAAACAAGTCAAGCTATTACGTCCACCTAGTGGCGATTTTAACAAAACAACTCTTAAAATAGCGGAATCACTCGGATACACCATCGTTCATTGGAGTAACAATTCAAATGACTGGAAAAATCCCGGCGTAAATAAAATCATTTCCACAGTCTCTAGCAATTTAAAGGGTGGAGATATCGTCTTATTACATGCTTCTGATTCTGCCCTTCAAACAAATAAGGCTTTACCATTACTCTTACAAAAATTAAAGAGCGACGGATATGAACAAACATCTGTATCACAACTTATTTCCAACACAAGTACAAAAAGTGAAGATATTAAGTAGTTCCTTTCTACACGGTTCTTCACACATAAAAAGCTCTGCTATCTTTTGTTAAGATAGCAGAGCTTTTTTATCCTAGCATTTACAGACGATAAGAATCTGGATAATTAAAAATCCACTCTCCTCATTAAGCTGACTTACTCTTTTGTCCAATTAAACGATGCAATACAAGTAACTGATATGAATTACATAATAAAAGTGGTATCACCATTAAATATAACCAATCAGTATCATTAATCCGGAGCGCTGGTACCCATTCAAGAATTGTTACAACAACCATAAAGAACAGAGCGGGAACGAATGCTTTTTTATTCGTTTCTTTACTCTTTATATAAGCGACAATTGCCCCAAACACAAATAACATCCCAGCAACAAGTATGTTATTCCCTAATGAAACTTCCCCATTCGCAACAAGTACTGACCTTAAATAAACGAAATCAAACAATACGAACGCAATAAAGAACAGTTGCACTGTATTCCATAAAGAAGATGACCGAAACATCCCTAATCCAAAACGATGGATCGTTAAATACGCAAAGAACCCCATTTGACTTATAACACTAAAAATAAATCCTACGCCCATCAACCAAAAGGAAATTGCTAAAATCTCTTTTCCGTCGAAATTTTGAAAAAATTTAGCGTACTTGTCCCACTCTAAAACAAAACCAATAAAGACTGTGCTAATCCCACCAAGAAACAACGTCGTAAAAAATAGTCGTACCCACTTGCGGCTATTCACAACACATCCCCCATTATTCTTATATTTCTAATTAAATTGTAACAATGACAATTTCAAAAAGCTAGCCATGTTAATGTATAAATTCCTTAAAGAGATTTATATTAAAAAAAGAGAACTTTGCTGAAAGGAGCTCCAACTTATGAAACGGATGCTGCTCGTTTTGATTTCTTCTTTTCTATTTATAGCACTAGCGGCATGTGCACAAGAAAAAGAAGCAAAATCCGAACTTGATTATGATCAAACAAAAAAAATGATTGTTGATATTTTAAAAACCGATCAAGGAAAAAAAGCGATCCAAGATGTATTAACTGATGAAAAAATGAAACAAGCACTCATACTAGATGAAACAGTAGTAAAGAAAACGATTGAAGATGCACTGGTATCTGAAAAAGGGCAACAATTCTGGGAAAAGCTCTTTAAAGACCCTGAGTTCTCATCGAAATTTGCTAAAAGTATGGGAAAAGAACAAACGAACTTAATGAAAACTTTACTAAAAGATCCTGAATACCAATCAGGTGTTATAGAGATTATGAAAAATCCTGAAGTAGAGAAAATTATGTTACAAACAATGAAGAGTAAAGAATATCGTCAATATTTACAGCAAGTACTAACTGAAACTGCCGAAAGTCCTCTCTTCCAAGCTAAGATGATTGACATCATTAGTAAAGGTGTACAAAAAGCCGAAAAAGGTGGGTCTGATAAGAAAGGCGCAGGTGGTGAAGGCGGTTCTCAAGATGGGAACAAAGAACAATAATAAAAATTATAGAACTGAGTGGACAATGTATATATTGTCCACTCATTACTACTTTATTTTTGTGTAACAGCTGTTTTATCAATAACTGTCTCAGCTATCGTACGATAAATGAGACCCGTTGTATGTGTATCTTCATATACTGACGGCGCAAAGTCCTCTTTATTCCAATCAGGTTGTTGAAGTGGAATTCGGCCAAGTATATCCGTTTGGAGTTCCGTAGCCAATTTATCTCCTCCACCTCTTCCAAACACATACTCTTTTTCACCAGTTGCTTTACTTTCAAAATACGCCATATTTTCAACAACACCAAGAATACTATGTTCTGTACGTAAAGCCATGGCTCCAGCGCGCGCTGCTACAAATGCCGCTGTTGGATGCGGCGTTGTTACAATAATCTCTTTACAAGCCGGCAACATCGAATGTACATCTAAAGCAACATCCCCCGTACCTGGTGGTAGGTCCAATACTAAGTAATCTAAATCACCCCACTCTACTTCTGTGAAAAAGTGATTTAACATTTTCCCAAGCATCGGTCCTCTCCAAATAACAGGTGCGTTATCTTCTACAAAGAATCCCATTGAGATTACTTTCACGCCTAGACGCTCCACTGGTATTATCTTATCACCTCTTACGATTGGACGTTTTTCTATACCCATCATATCCGGTACACTAAAACCGTAAATATCCGCGTCGATGATACCAACCTTTTTGCCTAAACGAGCTAAAGCAATTGCAAGGTTAACAGAAACAGTTGATTTCCCTACTCCACCTTTTCCACTTGCCACTGCTAAAAATGTTGTATTTGAATTCGGTGATAATAAGGATTCACTTTTCTCTTCCTCTTGCGGTGGTGCAAACTGAGCTAATTCCTCTTCTGTAAATTCTGCAAAACGAAGTCCCACTGTTGTTGCTCCAAGTTCTTTTACTAACTTTACAATTCCAGACTGCAACTGCATTTGTTCCGCTGTACCCGTCTTTACAATTGCAATTTTAACACTTACATGTTCCTTCTCAGGCTTGACTGTCACCTCTTTAATTGCATTTGTTTCTTTTAACGTTTTATGTATAAACGGATCTACAATCCCTTCCAATGCTTCCACTACCTGCTCTTTTGTTACCATAATTAGCCCAGCCCCCTGTATGAAAAATAACATATTGTTAATTAAATTTATCTCTCTTTATTTTTAAAATAAATGCGTTTACATTTCCAGTATAACATATTTTCGGAAAACTTCGTTAACGAGAGAAACTCGAAAAAATCCTCCTTATTCTGGAGGATTTCCTTTTTCCGTAAAATAACGTAATATACCACGATATATTGCAGCAGCTACTTTTTGTTGGTATTTCTCCGAATTTAACATATATCTTTCATTCACATTCGATAAAAAGCCAGCCTCAATTAAAGCACCTGGTGTTTTGGCATACTTCAATAAATACACGTGAGGAATTGTTTTAGCAGAACGATTCGTATTTTCTAAGCTTGTTCTCAATTCAGCTTGTATAAATTTCGCAGCCCGTTCATTTTCAATCGAAGAACGATAGTAGAACGTTTGTGCGCCTTTAGATCCACTACTAGTTAGGGCATTTAAATGAATACTCGCAAAAAAGTCTACATCAGGCTTATTAATGATCTCAACACGCTTTTTTAAATCCTCTGCTTTACGTCTACTATATGACTTTGTATCTTTATTAGCTAAATCATAATCTCCTTCACGCGTTAAAATAACTAAAGCACCTTGTTCTTGTAAATAATCTTGTACCTTTTTTGTAATCTCAAGTGTAATGTCTTTTTCTACAATATCCTTTCCACCAACAGCCCCTCCGTCTGGCCCACCATGCCCAGCATCTAGTACAATCACTTTCCCTGATAAGGGTAAATTCCAAGCTCGCCACGATTTTGTAATTTGAAATTCTTGTTTAACTAAAAAAAACAAAACAACCGCAGCGAGCGCAAAAGAGATAATTCGAATTCTCTTCATACCTTTCCTCCTCCAGCTAGTCCCTCTAATTACTTATATGGGACAAGAGGAAAGTTTATGCTTGTCTTAGTGTAGCTTTAATCGATATCTTCTTTCGCCTTTTTCATAGCCTTCCTGCCACCACAAGCCGATAAACTGCTGGCAAGATTCAAAAAGCAATTCCTCGTCTTGCAACTTAATTTCACGTATAGTCATACTCGTTAAAAATTGAAATAACGTTTCAGTTAATTGTTGTTCTTCTTCTAAAGCCCTATATTTCACATCAAAGAATGATTCGCCATGATAACCAAATTTACTGTATCTCGCTCCTAATAAATAAGATTCTATCCCTAGTTCAATGCAATAATCTTCATACTGACGATGAAGTTCTTGCATCTGAAAGGCATCACGAATATTTAAACGCAATGTTTTTAATGATAATTCTCGCAGCATCTTCCGCTCGTATTTTAACTGCTTTTCTTTTTGTTTTTCTTGTAAGCTGACAATGACATTCATAGTACTTATAAACCTCCCTAATACGTATTAGTCTAAACTTCTAAAGAAGAAGCATACGTAGGACGGTAGCACTAAAATATTCCAAGCTAAAAAAATTACAAAAGAAGAATTAAACATAAAAAAACCCCAACCAAAATGGTTGGGGTTTGTAGTTCGCAAAAATTAACGTTTTGAGAACTGAGGTGCACGACGTGCGCCTTTAAGACCGTATTTTTTACGCTCTTTCATACGTGCGTCACGAGTTAATAGACCCGCACGTTTTAATGTTAGACGGTATTCTGGATCAGCTTTTAATAAAGCGCGAGAAATACCGTGACGAATAGCACCAGCTTGACCAGTGTATCCACCACCATTTACGTTTACAAGTACATTGTAGTTACCTAAAGTTTCTGTTGCAACTAGAGGTTGTTTCACTACTTCACGTAATGCAGCAAATGGGATATAGTTTTCAAAATCACGACCGTTAATAATAACGCGTCCTTCGCCTGGAACTAGGCGTACGCGCGCTACTGAACTCTTACGACGTCCAGTGCCATAGTATTGAACCTGTGCCAAAGTAAGCCCTCCTTTAATTAATTATCCGCGAAGTTCGTAAACTTCTGGTTGTTGTGCTTGGTGTGGATGCTCTGCTCCAGCATACACGTTTAATTTCTTAGACACTTGACGTCCTAAACGTCCTTTTGGAAGCATGCCTTTAATTGCAAGCTCTAACATTTGTACAGGGTAGTTTGTACGCATTTCTAGAGCTGTTCTTTGCTTAAGTCCACCTGGGTGGTTAGTGTGACGGTAGTAAATTTTATCGTTTAATTTATTACCTGTTAAATGAATTTTCTCAGCGTTAATAATAATTACATGATCACCCGTGTCAACGTGTGGTGTAAATGTTGGTTTGTGTTTACCACGTAAAATGGATGCTACTTCAGTAGATAGGCGACCTAAAGTTTGACCTTCAGCATCAACCACATACCATTTACGCTCAACTTCGTTAGCTTTTGCCATAAAAGTCGTACGCATGTGTTTCCCTCCTCGTTATCTTTTCCATAGAAAAAATCTATTGTTTATCTTAAACACGATTTCCTTCCGGGGCTAATCGTGGTTTTAGAAACAATACCATATGTTATGATATACTTTTGAGTTTCTAATGTCAAGCAAATGTTACACCAGGATTAGTTGTTATAGTTTACCTGCCATAAGTAAAGTCCATGACCTGGAGCCATCTTTCCAGCAAACTGGCGATTTTGTTTCGCTAAAATCTCTGGAATACTATCTGGATCAAGCTTTCCTTGACCTACGCTAAGTAACGTACCAACAATAATTCTAACCATATTATATAAAAATCCATTACCTACAAAGCGAAAAATTAATTCATCGTCTTGCTCAATTAATTCGATTTCATAAATTGTTCGTACTTTATCTTTTTTGTCAGTTTTTGCCGAACAAAAAGAAGTAAAGTCATGCGTTCCAATAAAATAAGGAATCGCTTTTCTTATAGAGTTTATTTCGAGTGGATATGGATATTGATATACATAATTTCTACGGAATACATCCGCAGTCTTTGATAATAATACACGATAGCGATATTCTTTTTTCTCGACACCGTAACGTGCATGAAATTCTTCTGTTTTCTTCTCTACCTGCCTGATAATAATATCATCCGGCAACATTGTATTTAAAGCATTACTCCATTGCCACTCTTCAAGAGACAAAGGTGTATCAAAGTGTATCACTTGTCCTTTGGCGTGAACGGTAGAATCCGTTCTGCCTGATGCCTGCACACGAACAAGTTCTCCTTTATGCAACTTCTGCAATGCTTTCTCTATTTCTTGTTGAACAGTCCGATGCTGTGGTTGAATTTGGTAACCACAAAAATGAATGCCATCATATGCAACTGTACATTTTATTCTTTCCATTTCTCTATTCTCCATTACGACCGCACCCATGCCAAAATACAAGCTAAACAAAGTAAGCTTACAATTGTTACTGTATCACTTATTTTCCAGCGTAGTTGCCTAAATTTAGTACGTCCTTCGCCACTTTTATATCCACGAGATTCCATCGCAATCGCTAAGTCCTCTGCACGCTTAAAAGCACTGATAAATAATGGAACGAGTAGTGAGATAATAGCTTTCATCCTATCTTTTATCGGTCCCCCGGCGAAATCAATGCCACGTGACGCTTGTGCTTTCATAATTTTACTCGTTTCATCCATTAATGTCGGGATAAAACGTAGTGAAATTGACATCATTAATGCGATTTCATGAACAGGAACTTTTATACGCTTGAACGGCCTTAATAACGTCTCCAACCCATCTGTAATTTCAATAGGTGTCGTCGTTAACGTTAATAATGTCGTCATTAAAATAATAACGAAGAATCGTATAGAAATGTATATTCCTTGCTCTAATCCTTTTTCATGTATCGAAAACCAACCAAGCTGGAATAGTACTTCCCCTTCTTTATTTGTAAAAATATGCAGGAAAAATGTAAAAAGAAAAATCCACAGAATTGGTTTTAAGCCCGAAAGTACATAACGAATCGGCACTTTTGCAAAAAATAAAGCAATGAGTGCATATAAAAATAAAAATCCATATGAAATTGCATTATTTGCTAAGAAAACAACAAATACATATAAAAAGACAATCAACAGCTTCGTACGAGGATCAAGTTGATGAATGATTGACTGACCTGGAATATATCTCCCAATAATCAACTGCTGCATGATTCATGACCACCTTTTCGTAACACCTGTACAACTTCATGAGTAAGATCCTCTAAAGATAAGGTAGCCTTCGAAATTGAAATACCAAACTTCTCTTCAATTGCACGTTTATACTTTAAAGACATTGGAAGATCCACACCGATTTGTTCTAATTCATCAGCATATGAAAATACTTCCTCTGCTCTTCCTTGCAAAAAGACCGTTCCTTTATGCATGACCACTATTTGATCTGCATACTTAGCGGCATCCTCCATATTATGGGTAACAAGAATGACTGTAAGCCCCTGTTCCTTATGCAAATTGTAAAACATCTCCATGAGCTCGTGCTGTCCTTTTGGATCAAGCCCTGCTGTAGGTTCATCTAATACAAGCACTTCGGGTTCCATCGCAAGTACGCCTGCTATTGCAACACGCCTCATTTGCCCACCGCTTAATTCAAACGGAGAACGTGCTAATAACTCTATGTCCAATCCAACAAGCTGGATTGCATCTTTCGCCTTTTTTTTTGCCTCTTCTTCAGATACACCAAAATTAGTCGGTCCAAAACAAATGTCCTTTTCAACTGTTTCTTCAAATAGTTGATGTTCTGGAAACTGAAAGACAACCCCTACTTTTTTTCGTAGCGGCTTAAGCTTTTTCTCTTTCTTCCCTGCTGAAATTAAATGTTCACCAATTTGAACCGTACCATTTGTCGGCTGCAATAAACCATTTAAATGTTGAATCATCGTCGACTTACCTGAACCAGTATGACCGATAATGGCATAATAGCCCCCACTTGGAAACGACACGTCTACATCATAAAGTGCGCGTCTTTCAAATGGAGTTTTATATTGATAACGATGTTCTACTTTTTGGAATGTAATCTCCAAAGTTCGTTCACCAAGCTTTCCATTGTAAGATGCGTATTTTGCAAGTGAATTTCATTTCTTTTTAATAATTCTGCTATTTTCACCGAAAAAGGTACATCTAATCCAATCTCTTGGAGCATATGAGAGGATTTGAAAATTTGCTCTGGAGTACCTTCCTCTAATATTTCTCCCTTGTTCAAAATAATAATACGGTCTGACTGTGCCGCTTCTTCTAAATCGTGCGTAATCGATAATACCGTAATACCCTTTTGATCAACAAGTTGTCTGACCGTTTCTACTACTTCACGTCTCCCCTGAGGGTCTAACATTGAAGTTGCTTCATCTAGTATTAAAATAGATGGTTGAAGTGCTAGAACACCTGCTATTGCGACTCGCTGCTTTTGTCCACCAGATAACGAATGGGGTTCTTCATTTAAAAAATCTTCCATACGGACAAGTTGCAGAGCTTGTTCTAGTCTTTCTATCATCTGCTCCCTTGGCATTCCGATGTTCTCTAGGCCGAATACAACGTCATCTTGTACTGTCGTTCCAACAAATTGATTATCTGGATTTTGAAATACCATGCCAATTTGCTTTCGAACATCCCATACTGTTTCCTCTGATAAAATCATTGTATCATTTAAAGTAATTTCCCCTGATTCCGGTAAAAATAAGCCATTCAATAATTTTGCAAGTGTAGACTTCCCTGAACCATTTTGTCCAATAACAGCTACCCATTCTCCTTCATATAAGGAAAACGAAACATCTTTTAATGCATAAGAGGCTGCCCCAGGATATTGAAATGATATATTTTCTGTCCGAAGTTTCTCTTTTTTCAATACAAGGCACCCTTTCTTTCGTCAAGTTAGCCTATTTTTATACTTAAAAAAAAAGGGCCATGACCAGTTACTTGAAAAGAACTGTCCTGCCCTTTTAATCATCATTATACTAACTCGATAATTACCATTGGTGCTGCGTCTCCGCGACGTGGACCAATTTTTGCAATACGAGTGTATCCGCCTTGGCGCTCAGCATAGCGTGGAGCTACATCAGCGAATAATTTTTGAAGTGCATCTTGACCAGTCTCAGCGTTAGCAACCTCATTACGGATGAAAGCTGCTGCTTGACGACGAGCATGAAGATCTCCGCGTTTACCTAAAGTGATCATTTTTTCCACTACAGAACGAAGTTCTTTTGCACGAGTTTCTGTCGTTTGGATGCGCTCGTTGATAATTAAATCAGTAGCTAAATCACGTAACATAGCTTTACGTTGCGCACTTGTACGGCCTAATTTTCTGTATGCCATTCGTAGTTCCCTCCTTTGTTGATGGGTTTAAATCCTCAGTCGTCTTTACGTAAACCTAAACCTAATTCCTCAAGTTTATGTTTAACTTCTTCTAAGGATTTACGACCTAAGTTACGAACTTTCATCATATCTTCTTCTGTTTTGTTCGCAAGCTCTTGTACAGTATTAATTCCTGCACGTTTTAGGCAATTATAAGAACGAACAGAAAGATCTAGTTCTTCGATAGTCATCTCAAGAACTTTTTCTTTTTGATCTTCTTCCTTCTCGACCATAATCTCAGCATTTTGTGCTTCGTCAGTTAAACCAACAAAGATATTTAAATGCTCAGTTAAGATTTTGGCACCTAAAGAGATAGCTTCTTTTGGCCCGATGCTTCCATCCGTCCATACATCAAGCGTAAGCTTATCATAATTAGCCACTTGTCCGACACGTGTCTTTTCCACTTGGTAAGTCACACGTGATACTGGAGTATAAATAGAATCAATAGGAATTACTCCTATTGGTTGATCTTCGCTTTTATTTGCATCAGCTGGCGTATACCCACGGCCACGCTTTGCAGTTAAACGCATGCGGAAATGCGCATTTTTTGCTAACGTCGCAATGTGTAAATCTGGATTTAAGATTTCAACATCACTATCGTGAGTAATATCAGCAGCTGTGACAATACCTTCGCCCTGTACATCGATTTCCAACGTCTTCTCTTCTTCAGAGTAGATTTTAAGAGCTAACTTTTTCAAGTTTAAGATCATCGTCGTAACGTCTTCTACTACGCCCTCAACTGTTGAAAATTCGTGTAAAACGCCATCAATTTGGATAGCAGTTACAGCGGCACCAGGGAGTGAGGATAAAAGAATACGACGTAAGGAGTTACCCAAAGTAGTACCATATCCACGCTCAAGCGGTTCAATCACGAATTTGCCATACTTAGCATCTTCGTTAAGTTCAACCGTTTCGATTTTCGGTTTTTCGATTTCAATCATTAACTAAACCCTCCTTCAAAACGTCGAAACCCCGGTTAAACAAAGGAAGAACCTCTGTTTAACCGAAAGTCCCCCTTAGGCAGTTCCCGATTGTGCACAACAAGCGATGTTTCTGTACGAAATTTCTCGATAATGCATCATATCCATTATAGACAAAAGGGAAAATTCTATACAGAAAAATTACACACGACGACGTTTTGGTGGACGACATCCATTATGAGGAACTGGAGTAACATCTCTAATTGCTGTTACTTCTAGACCTGCCGCTTGAAGAGCACGAATTGCAGCTTCACGACCAGCACCAGGACCTTTAACAGTAACCTCTAAAGTTTTTAAACCATGCTCCATTGCAACTTTAGAAGCAGCTTCAGCAGCCATTTGCGCAGCGAATGGAGTAGATTTACGAGATCCACGGAAACCAAGTGCACCAGCACTAGACCAAGAAAGTGCGTTACCATGAGTATCTGTAAGTGTTACGATTGTGTTGTTGAAAGTAGAACGAATATGAGCTATACCAGCTTCAATATTCTTTTTCACACGTTTTTTACGAGTGTTTGTTTTACGTGCCATTGTTAGTTCAACCTCCTTTACTTATTATTTCTTTTTATTTGCTACTGTACGACGTGGACCTTTACGTGTACGAGCATTGTTTTTAGAGTTTTGACCACGAACTGGTAAACCACGACGGTGACGAAGACCACGGTAAGAACCGATCTCCATTAGACGTTTAATGTTAAGAGATACTTCACGACGAAGGTCTCCCTCAACTTTAATACGATCGATGATATCACGGATACGTCCTAATTCATCTTCCGATAAATCACGAACTCGTGTTTCCGAAGAAATACCAGCTTCTGTAAGAATTTTTTCAGCAGTTGTGCGACCAATGCCGAATACGTAAGTTAAAGAAATAACAACGCGCTTGTCACGAGGAATATCTACACCTGCGATACGTGCCATTTTGAATGCACCTCCTTCTGATTAACCTTGTTTTTGTTTATGTTTAGGGTTTTCACAAATAACCATTACTTTTCCACGTCTACGAATAACTTTACATTTTTCGCAGATTGGTTTAACTGACGGTCTTACTTTCATGTCTCGAACCTCCTTAAAGATTACGGAGTGCTATATTATTTAAAACGGTACGTAATACGACCACGATTTAAATCGTACGGAGATAATTCTACCGTAACTTTGTCTCCTGGTAAAATACGAATGAAATTCATACGGATTTTACCAGAAACGTGAGCCAATACGACATGCCCATTCTCTAATTCTACTTTGAACATAGCATTTGGCAACGTTTCAAGAACGGTACCTTCGACTTCAATTACATCATCTTTAGCCATTCAATAGTTCTCCCTTCTTCAAATCAGTAACATTTTACACTGCTCTGAAATCCCGGAGAGCCAGCTACTTATAAAGTGGTAAGGATTTCGTATCCTGCTTCTGTAAGAGCAATCGTGTGCTCAAAATGGGCACACCATTTACCATCTACCGTTACCACTGTCCAGTCATCAGATAGTGTTTTTACATATCGTCTTCCTTGATTCACCATCGGCTCAACACAGATGACCATTCCCGGCTTTAATCTAGGGCCTCTATTTGGTGGACCATAGTGCGGGATTTGAGGGTCCTCATGTAAGTCTTGCCCGATTCCGTGACCAACATACTCCCTAACGATCGAGAACCCATTCTCTTCAGCATGTGTTTGAACCGCATGCGAGATATTTGATAATCTTTCGCCTGGTTTTACTTGTTCTAGACCAAGATACAACGATTTTTCTGTGACATCAAGTAGCTTTTGAACAGATTCAGAAATGTTTCCAACTGGATACGTCCATGCAGAATCACCATGGTACCCATTGTATTTCGCACCAATATCGATACTGATGATATCGCCCTCTTCGAGCTTACGCTTCCCTGGAATCCCGTGTACAAGCTCTTCATTTACAGAAGCACAAATGCTCCCCGGAAATCCGTTGTATCCTTTAAAAGATGGCGTAGCACCATATTTTCGAATCGTCTTTTCCGCTATTTGATCGAGCTCTTTCGTTGTAATTCCTGGAGTAATATGTTGTTTCAACTCTTGATGAGTTAAAGCAACGATCCTGCCAGCTTCTCGCATGATTTCTATCTCGCGAGGAGTTTTGCAGATGATCATTACGCTAAGTCTCCGATGAGAACATCGATATCAGCAAATACTTTATTGATATCTTGCTCGCCATTAATGCTTTGTAAGTAGCCAAGCTCCTCGTAGAAATCAAGCAAAGGTTTTGTTTGCTTAATATTTACATCTAAACGATTTGCTACAGTTTCTTCATTGTCATCAGAGCGTTGATATAATTCGCCACCACATTTATCGCACACATCAGCTTTTGCTGGCGGATTGAATTCTAAGTGGTAAGTCGCACCGCATTCTTTACAAATGCGACGGCCTGTAAGGCGTGTTAATAACAACCCTGAATCCACATTAATGTTTAAAACATAGTCGATTTTTTTGCCAAGATCTTTCATAATCTCTTCAAGAGCTGATGCTTGTGCAACAGTTCGTGGGAAACCATCTAATAAGAAGCCTTTAATACAGTCTTCTTGGCTTAAACGTTCACGAACAATTCCAATTGTAACTTCATCTGGAACAAGCGCACCTTTATCAATAAAAGATTTTGCTTGTAAACCAAGTTCAGTTTCAGCCTTCATAGCTGCACGGAACATATCTCCTGTTGAGATGTGAGGGATGTTATACTTGGCAATAATCTGTTCGGCTTGTGTACCTTTACCAGCACCAGGAAGCCCCATTAAAATCAAGTTCATCCTTGTTCCCCCTCAGTACATGAGCATGTAGGGAAGACAGTTCTTCCCACTTACTCACTGCTTGATAAACCCTTTGTAATGGCGTTTTACCAATTGGCTTTCTAGCTGCTTCATTGTTTCTAAAGCAACGCCGACAACGATTAACATACTCGTTCCACCAATCTGTGCAGATGGAGGAAGATTTCCCAATTTCGTAAAGATAACTGGTAAGATTGCAATCGCTGCTAGGAAAATTGATCCCACAAAGGTCAAACGATACAAGATTTTTGTTAGATATTGTTCTGTATTCTTACCCGGACGAATACCTGGAACATATCCACCTTGCTTGTTTAGATTCTCTGACATTTGCTCTGGATTAACCTGAACAAATGCATAGAAATATGTGAAGGCTACAATGAGCGCAACATATATGATCATTCCCACTGGGTGAGAATAGTTAAAGTTTGCAATAATCCACTGCGACACATCATGTTTCGGGAAGAACTGTGCAATAGTTGGAGGCGTAATTAAGAATGAAACAGCAAAAATGACTGGAATAACACCCGCACTATTTACCTTAAGTGGTAAATGAGTGTTTTGTGCTCCAGCATGATTCCCATTCCCTCCTGTTACACGCTTCGCGTATTGAATTGGGATCTTTCTAACAGCCTGTTGAATGAAAATAACACCAACAATAACCGCTAGCACAGCTAGTAAAATCAATGCAACTTTAACGATACTCATGAACAATTGATCTCCGATATTTTGAAACTGTTGTTGATACACTTGAGATATAACACTTGGGATCGCTGCGGCAATACCGCCAAAGATAAGAATGGAAATACCATTACCTACACCTTTAGCTGTAATCTGTTCACCTAACCACATTAAAAATGCAGTACCAGCAGTCAGTACCGTAGCAATGTATAAATAAGTGCTCCAACCTGGATTCAAAATTAATTGCCCACCTACCATACCGTTAAAACCGATTGACATACCAAACCCCTGAATAAACGCAAGAACAATTGTAAAGTAACGCGTGAATTGCGTTAGTTTACGACGGCCCATTTCGCCTTGCTTCGACCATTCCGAAAATTTAGGAACAACATCCATCTGCAATAATTGCACGATGATGGATGCTGTAATATACGGCATGATTCCCATCGCGAAGATGGAGAAGTTTTTCAAGGCGCCACCGCCAAATGTATTTAGGATACCTAAGGCATTTAATTGATCTTGTGCTTTCAGTACGTCTCCATTTGTAAATGGCACTGGGATAAACGTGCCAATCCTGAATACGACTAACATCGCTAAAGTGAATAATATTTTACGTCTTATCTCAGCAACGCGCATAAAGTTGGAGATTGTACGAAACATTAGATCACCTCAACTGATCCGCCAGCTGCTTCAATTGCTTCTTTAGCACTTGAAGAGAACTTGTGCGCTTTAACAGTTAATTTTTTCTCTACTGCTCCGCTTGCAAGAATTTTAACACCGTCGTTTAATTTGCTGATAACGCCAGTTTCCAGCAATAATTCAGGTGTTACTTCTGTACCATCTTCAAAACGATTTAACGTTGATAAGTTTACAATAGTAAACTCTTTACGGTTAATGTTTGTGAAGCCGCGTTTTGGTAAACGACGGAATAGTGGAGTTTGACCACCTTCGAAGCCAAGACGAACACCGCCGCCAGAACGTGCGTTTTGTCCTTTATGACCTCTACCAGCAGTTTTACCGTTACCAGAACCGATACCACGACCGACACGGTTACGTACTTTACGAGAACCTTCTGCAGGTTTTAATTCATGAAGTTTCATTCCCAGGCACCTCCTTATATTAATGAGTTATCCTTAAGCTTCTTTTACAGAGATAAGGTGAGAAACTTTGTTGATCATACCAAGAATAGCAGGAGTTTCTTCCTTAACTACAGTTGAATTCAACTTTTTAAGACCTAAAGCTTCTACCGTCGCACGTTGATCTTGTGGACGACCAATTACACTACGAGTGAGGGTAATTTCTAACTTTTTCGCCATTTGTTTTCCCTCCTTAACCTAGTAGCTCTTCTACAGATTTACCGCGTAATTTTGCAACATCTTCAGCGCGCTTAAGTTCGCTTAATCCGTTCACAGTAGCGCGAATCATGTTGATTGGTGTGTTAGAACCAAGAGATTTCGAAAGAATATCTTGTACACCAGCTAATTCTAGTACCGCACGAACAGGTCCACCAGCAATAACACCAGTACCCTCAGCAGCAGGTTTTAAGAATACTTCACCAGCTCCAAAATGACCGTTGATTGTGTGAGGAATTGTTGTACCAACTAATGGTACAGCGATTAGGTTTTTCTTAGCGTCTTCGATAGCTTTACGGATTGCGTCTGGTACCTCTTGTGCTTTACCAGTACCGAATCCAACATGACCGTTTTTATCGCCAACTACAACTAGTGCAGCAAAGCGGAAACGACGACCACCCTTAACAACTTTCGCGACACGATTTATCGTAACTACACGTTCTTCAAGTTCTAATTTACTTGGGTCAATGCGTTGCATCAATTTTCCCTCCTTTGACCATTAAAATTGTAATCCAGCCTCACGAGCAGCTTCAGCTAGAGCTTTAACACGGCCATGGTATAAGTAACCACCGCGATCAAATACTACTTCTTTAACGCCTTTCTCTACAGCACGCTTAGCAACTGATTCTCCAACTTTCGTAGCAGCTTCAGTATTGCTAGTACCGTTAAGAGCAAGGTCTTTATCAAGAGTAGATGCACTTACTAATGTTACACCATTTACATCATCAATAACTTGAGCGTAAATATGTTGGTTAGAACGGTACACGTTTAAACGTGGACGTTCTGCAGTACCAGTAAGTTTAGCACGTACACGTGCATGTCTTTTCTTACGAGTCGCATTTTTAGCAGCTTTAGTGATCATTCTTGTCACTCCTTTCTTTCACCTAACGGGTTTACTTAGCAGTTTTACCTTCTTTACGACGAACAACTTCGCCTTCGTAACGAATACCTTTACCTTTATATGGTTCAGGAGCACGTACAGCGCGGATGTTAGCAGCAAATTCGCCAACACGTTGCTTGTCGATACCTTTAATTACGATTTTAGTTGGTACAGGTACTTCAACTTCAAGTCCTGCTTCTGGAGTCATTTCTACTGGATGAGAATAACCTACGCTTAAAACAAGTTTATCTCCTTGTTTTTGAGCACGGTAACCAACACCGACTAATTCAAGTCCGCGTACGAAACCTGTAGTTACACCTTCAACCATGTTTCCGATTAAAGCACGAGTTGTACCGTGTAATGCACGGTGTTCCTTCTGTTCAGATGGACGCTCAACTGTTAGTGTATTTTCTTCAATTTTGATAGACATATCAGTTTTGAAAGTACGAGTTAATTCACCTTTAGGGCCTTTTACTGTTACAGTATTGTCTTCTGCAACTGTAATAGTAACACCTGCAGGGATTTCAAGAATCTTTTTACCAATACGAGACATGTGGTCACACCTCCGTTCGTTTTAAATATATATTACCAAACGTATGCTACTACTTCTCCACCAGTTTGTAATTGACGAGCGTCTTTGTCTGTCATTACTCCCTTAGATGTAGAAACAAGAGCGATACCTAATCCGTTAAGTACACGTGGTACTTCATCAGCTTTTGCGTAAACGCGTAAGCCAGGTTTACTGATACGTTTTAATCCAGTGATTACACGTTCATTGTTTGCACCATATTTCAGGAAAATACGAAGGATACCTTGTTTGTTATCCCCAATGTATTCTACATCACGAATGAAACCTTCACGTTTTAAAAGTTCAGCGATCTCTTTTTTGATTTTAGAAGCAGGAACCTCTAATTTCTCATGACGTACCATGTTCGCATTACGGATGCGAGTAAGCATGTCTGCAATTGGATCTGTCATCACCATGTGTTTTACCTCCTTCCCATTTGTGGGTTTTACCAACTAGCTTTTTTAACACCAGGAATTTGACCTTTATATGCAAGTTCACGGAAACAAATACGGCAAAGCTTAAATTTGCGGTATACAGAATGCGGACGACCGCAGCGTTCGCAACGTGTATACTCTTGTACTTTAAACTTAGGAGTACGCTTTTGTTTCGCGATCATAGATTTTTTAGCCACGTTTTCGCCTCCTCTACTTAGCGTTGGCTTCCATTATTTTTGGAATGGCATACCGAATTGTGTTAAAAGTTCACGAGCTTCTTCATCAGTTTTCGCTGTAGTAACGATTACGATGTCCATACCGCGGACTTTACTTACTTTATCATAATCAATCTCAGGGAAAATTAGTTGCTCTTTAACACCTAATGTGTAGTTCCCACGACCATCGAATGATTTCTTAGAAACACCACGGAAATCACGTACACGTGGTAAAGAAACTGATACTAATTTGTCGAAGAACTCATACATTTGTTGTCCGCGTAAAGTTACTTTCGCACCGATTGGCATACCTTCACGAAGACGGAAACCAGCGATTGATTTTTTAGCGCGAGTTACAACAGGTTTTTGACCTGCGATTTGCGTTAATTCTTCTACTGCATTGTCTAAAGCTTTTGAGTTAGATACCGCGTCACCAACACCAGTGTTGATTACGATCTTTTCGATTTTCGGTACTTCCATCACAGATTTATAGTTAAACTTGCTCATTAGAGCAGGAGTAATTTCCTTTTGGAACTTCTCTTTAAGGCGATTCAATGAAGTGACCTCCTTTCTTAAGAAAATTATTTATCTAATAATTCACCAGATTTTTTTGCAATACGAACTTTTTTACCATCTTCTACTTTGAAGCCTACGCGAGTAGGTTCGCCTGTTTTCGGATCTAATACCATAACATTAGAAACGTGAATAGGTGCTTCTTTCGTAATAATTCCACCTTGTGGATTTAATTGAGATGGCTTAGAGTGTTTTTTAACGATGTTAACACCCTCAACGATAACACGGTTTTGCTTTGGGAAAGCCACAAGGATAACGCCTTGTTTTCCTTTGTCTTTACCAGTGATTACCTGAACTTTATCACCTTTTTTTACATGCATCTTAATTCTGCACCTCCTTAGCAAGGCAATACCTTAAATTATAGAACTTCTGGAGCTAAAGAAACGATCTTCATGAAGTTGCTATCACGTAATTCACGAGCTACTGGTCCGAAGATACGAGTACCACGTGGGCTCTTATCGTCTTTGATGATAACCGCTGCGTTTTCATCAAATTTAATATAAGAACCGTCCGGACGACGAGCTCCGCTCTTCGTACGTACCACTACTGCCTTAACAACGTCACCTTTTTTAACAACGCCACCTGGTGTTGCTTGTTTTACCGTAGCAACGATAATATCACCAATATTAGCATATTTACGACCAGAGCCGCCTAATACTTTAATTGTTAAAAGTTCACGTGCACCAGAGTTGTCAGCAACTTTCAAACGAGATTCTTGTTGGATCATGTTATGAAACCTCCCTTCGGACTAAAAATTCCGATTCGTCTATTTAGATAACAACCGCTTCTTCAACGATTTCAACTAAACGGAAACGCTTAGTAGCAGAAAGCGGGCGAGTTTCCATGATTTTAACGATATCGCCAAGTTTTGCTTGGTTTTGCTCATCATGGGCTTTGTACTTTTTAGAATACTTAACACGTTTTCCGTACAAGGAATGAGTTTTGTAAGTTTCAACTAAAACTGTAATCGTTTTGTCCATTTTATCAGACACAACACGACCAGTATAAACTTTGCGTTGGTTACGTTCGCTCACTATGCAAACCTCCCCTCAATTTATCGATTAATTCCGATCTCTCTTTCACAAACTACAGTTTTCATACGAGCAATCGCTTTACGCACTTCACGGATGCGAGTTGGATTCTCTAATTGTCCTGTAGCAAGTTGGAAGCGAAGATTGAACAATTCTTCCTTTAAAGCTTTAACTTTTGTTTCGATTTCGGCAGTGGTTAATTCACGAATATCATTAGTTTTCATTAGATTCACCACCATTTTCTTCACGTTTTACGAACTTACATTTCACAGGTAGTTTGTGAGCTGCAAGACGTAATGCTTCGCGTGCTACCTCTTCAGATACACCCGCGATTTCAAACATAATTTTCCCAGGTTTTACTACTGCTACCCAGCCTTCTGGTGCCCCTTTACCGGAACCCATACGTACTTCTAGAGGTTTTGCAGTGTAAGGTTTAGAAGGGAAAATTTTAATCCATACTTTACCGCCACGTTTCATGTAACGAGTCATTGCACGACGAGCAGCTTCGATTTGACGGTTTGTAATCCATGAAGCAGCTTGTGCTTGTAAACCGAATTCACCGAAAGCAATTTCAGTTCCACCTTTTGCACGACCACGCATTTTACCACGATGCTCTCTACGATATTTTACGCGTTTTGGCATTAACATATTATTTTCCTCCTTCCTCAGAAGCTTTCTTTTTTGTAGGAAGGACTTCTCCACGGTAGATCCATACTTTTACGCCTAATTTACCGTATGTTGTATCAGCTTCAACTGCTGCATAGTCAATATCAGCGCGAAGTGTATGAAGTGGAACAGTTCCTTCACTGTAAGATTCTGCACGAGCGATATCAGCCCCGCCAAGACGACCAGAAACCTGTGTTTTAATACCTTTTGCTCCTGCACGCATAGCACGTTGAATAACTTGCTTTTGTGCACGACGGAATGATACACGGTTTTCTAATTGACGAGCGATGTTTTCGCCCACTAATTTAGCGTTAAGATCAGCTCTCTTAACTTCTAAAATGTTAATGTGTACACGCTTGCCTGTTAATTGGTTAAGAGCTTTACGAAGTGCTTCAACTTCAGTACCACCTTTACCAATTACCATACCAGGTTTTGCAGTGTGAATTGTAACATTTACACGATTTGCTGCACGTTCGATTTCTACTTTAGCAACAGCAGAATCTTTTAAGCGTACAGTAATGTACTCACGGATTTTGATGTCTTCATGTAATAACGTAGCATAATCTTTCTCAGCGAACCAACGAGATTCCCAGTCGCGGATAATACCGACACGAAGACCAATTGGATTAACCTTCTGACCCATCGATTATCCCTCCTTCTTTTCTGATACCACAACTGTGATGTGGCTTGTGCGTTTGTTAATTTGGCTTGCACGACCCATTGCACGTGGACGGAAACGTTTCAACGTTGGACCTTCGTCAACGAAGACTTTTTCAACAACTAGGTTGTTAATATCCATCTCATAATTGTGCTCTGCATTTGCGATTGCAGATTTTAAAACTTTTTCTACAACTGGAGAAGCAGTTTTTGGTGTGTGGTTAAGGATAGCAATCGCTTCACCCACTTGCTTACCTCGGATTAAGTCTACTACTAAACGAACCTTACGAGGAGCAATACGAACTGTTCTCACTACTGCTTTAGCTTGCATTGAAGTGCCTCCTCTCATTATCTTCTAGTTTTCTTATCGTCAGCAAGGTGACCTTTATACGTACGAGTTGGTGCGAATTCACCTAACTTATGGCCAACCATATCCTCAGTGATGTACACAGGTACGTGTTTACGACCATCATATACAGCAATTGTATGTCCGATGAACTGAGGGAAGATTGTTGAACGGCGAGACCAAGTTTTAACAACTTGTTTTTGCTCAGATGCAACTAATTTTTCCATTTTGTTCATTAAGTGATCATCGACAAATGGTCCTTTTTTTAAGCTACGAGCCATTTTGGTGCCTCCCTTCGTGATTGGCGTACGGTTCTTGAAATGAACCGTACTACAATCCCATTATTTTTTACGACGACGAACGATAAATTTATCAGACGCTTTGTTTTTCTTACGAGTCTTGAATCCAAGAGTTGGTTTACCCCATGGAGACATTGGAGACTTACGTCCGATTGGAGAGCGTCCTTCACCACCACCGTGTGGGTGATCAACCGGGTTCATTACAGAACCACGAACTGTTGGGCGCTTACCTAACCAGCGAGAGCGACCTGCTTTACCGATTTTGATAAGTTCGTGTTGTTCGTTACCAACTTGACCGATTGAAGCGCGACAAGCAGATAATACTAAACGTACTTCACCAGAAGTTAAACGTACAAGTACGTATTTTCCTTCTTTACCAAGTACTTGAGCAGACGTACCAGCAGAACGGACTAATTGTCCTCCACGACCAGGCTTAAGCTCGATATTATGAACAACAGTACCTACTGGAATGTTGATTAATGGTAATGCGTTACCGATTTTAATGTCAGCTTCAGGGCCAGACATAACTTCCATACCTACTTCTAAAGTTTTAGGAGCAAGAATGTAACGTTTTTCACCGTCAACGTAGTTAATTAATGCGATATTCGCAGAGCGGTTTGGATCGTATTCGATCGTAGCAACGCGTCCTGGAATTCCATCTTTGTTACGCTTAAAGTCGATGATACGGTATTGACGCTTATGTCCGCCACCTTGATGACGTACAGTAATTTTACCTTGGTTATTACGACCAGCCTTTTTGCTTAAAGGAGCAAGTAAAGACTTTTCTGGTCTGTCAGTCGTGATTTCAGCGAAATCATTCGTAGTCATGTTACGACGACCGTTAGTAGTTGGATTATACTTTTTAATTCCCATCTCAATTTCCCTCCTTCTTTAGTAAGAATTAAACGCCTTGGAAGATTTCGATTTCTTTGCTGTCAGCAGTTAGCTTAACGATTGCTTTACGACGACGGCTAGTAAAACCAGCGTGACGACCAACACGTTTTGCTTTCGGCTTGTAGTTCATGATATTTACTTTGTCTACATTAACACCAAAGATCGCTTCTATAGCGTCTTTAACCTCTGTTTTATTAGATTTAACGTCCACGTCGAACGTGTATTTTTTTTCAGCCATCATTTCCATAGAACGTTCAGTGATAACTGGGCGCTTAATGATATCACGAGGATCTCTCATTATGCAAGCACCTCCTCTACTTTTTCCACTGCCGCTTTTGTCATGATTAGCTTATCATGATGAAGCACATCTAGCACGTTTACGCCATCAGCAGTGATTACTGTTACTCCAGGGATATTGCGAGCAGATAACTCTACAGATTCGTTTGCATCAGCAGTTACGATAAGAGCTTTCTTCTCAACAGTTAATCCTTTAAGTACTGCTACCATGTCTTTTGTTTTTGGTGCATTTAACACTAGGTCCTCAAGAACTACAATGTTGTTCTCAACTACTTTAGTAGCTAATGCAGATTTGATTGCTAAACGACGAACTTTCTTAGGAAGTTTGTACGCATAGCTTCTTGGTGTAGGTCCGAATACCGTACCACCACCACGCCATTGAGGAGAGCGGATAGAACCTTGACGAGCACGTCCAGTTCCTTTTTGACGCCATGGTTTACGACCACCACCACGAACTTCAGAGCGAGTTTTTACTTTGTGTGTACCTTGACGTAAAGATGCACGTTGCATCATTACAGCTTCAAATAGTACAGCTTCATTTGGTTCGATACCGAAAATAGCTTCAGCTAATTCGATTTCACCAACCTGTGAACCAGTTTGGTTATATACAGTAACTTTTGGCATTGGAATTCCTCCTTCCTATTGTGAATTATTTGCTAACCTTCACAGCGCCTTGAACAACTACAAGAGATTTCTTAGCACCTGGAACGTTACCTTTTACTAGTAATAAGTTGCGCTCAGTGTCAACTTGAACGATTTCTAAGTTTTGGATAGTAACTTGGTCTCCACCCATACGTCCAGCAAGTTTTTTGCCTTTGAATACACGGTTCGGAGCAACTGGCCCCATTGAACCTGGACGACGGTGATAGCGAGAACCATGAGACATAGGTCCGCGAGATTGTCCGTGGCGTTTAATAACACCTTGGAAACCTTTACCTTTAGAAATTCCTGTTACGTCAACGATTTCACCTGCAGCGAAAACTTCAACTTTTACCTCTTGACCAACCTCTAATCCGTCCACGTCTGCATCGCGGATTTCGCGAATGAAGCGCTTAGGAGTTGTAGATGCTTTAGCAGTGTGGCCTTGTTCAGGTTTGTTAGTTAACTTTTCACGTTTATCTTCAAATCCTAACTGAATTGCGTTGTAGCCATCAGTTTCAGTTGTTTTCTTTTGAAGAACAACGTTTGGATTAGCAGCGATTACCGTTACTGGGATTAACTCACCGTTCTCAGCAAATACTTGAGTCATACCGATCTTTCTTCCTAAGATTCCTTTGGTCATGAGTTACACCTCCTACATTTTTAAGTTATATGAATTATAGTTTGATTTCGATATCTACACCAGATGGTAAATCTAAACGCATTAATGAATCTACTGTTTGCGGAGTAGGACTCACGATGTCGATTAGACGTTTGTGTGTGCGCATTTCGAATTGTTCACGAGAATCTTTGTACTTATGAACAGCACGAAGAATTGTGTAAATAGTCTTCTCAGTTGGTAATGGGATCGGACCAGAAACTGTTGCCCCAGAACGCTTAGCTGTTTCTACAATTTTCTCAGCTGATTGATCAAGAATACGGTGATCATAAGCTTTTAAACGGATACGAATTTTTTCTTTTGCCATTATTTTCCCTCCTTCGTTCGCCTATTTCTAAAATAGACCTTCTCCATGGAAATTTCCCCACACCATGCCATGGCAAAGCGGCCGGGTGTGTCAGCAACCTTCCACTTCATCGCAGTCAAAGACCAACATTGTCTATTATACAATGTTATTCGTCTAGATGCAAGCATCTTTTTGTTCGCATCTGCTTTTCTCTACTTTTGCTATTATACATGGCACTTTAAAGAATATCAAGTTTTCATCTACTCTTATTCAACTTACAGTTTTTGGGTGTTGTTTTCGTTTTATATACTATAGAAGAAACTCATCCAAAAATAGAATATACATCTCTTTCTTCTATAGTAATAAGCAATAAAAAAAACTCAAGGGAGAATCCCTTGAGTTTTTAATAATCTAATTAAAGACTACTCAGCAACGATTGTAGCAACTACACCGTAACCTACTGTACGTCCACCTTCACGAATAGAGAATTTAGTTCCCTCTTCGATAGCGATTGGAGCGATAAGTTCGATAGTCATTTCGATGTTGTCACCAGGCATTACCATTTCAGTACCTTCTGGTAATTGGATGATACCAGTTACGTCAGTTGTACGGAAGTAGAACTGTGGACGGTAGTTAGCGAAGAATGGAGTATGACGTCCACCTTCTTCTTTAGATAATACGAAAACCTCAGCTTTGAATTTAGCGTGTGCTTTTACAGAGCCAGTTTTAGCAAGAACTTGTCCACGTTGGATGTCTTCACGAGCAACCCCACGAAGTAGAGCACCGATGTTGTCTCCAGCTTGAGCTTGGTCAAGAAGCTTACGGAACATTTCTACACCAGTTACAGTTGTAGTAGCATTCTCTTCAGCAAGACCGATGATTTCTACTACGTCACCAACTTTAACGATTCCACGCTCAACACGACCAGTTGCAACTGTACCACGACCTGTGATAGAGAATACATCCTCGATAGGCATTAAGAATGGTTTGTCAGTTTCACGTTCTGGAGTTGGGATGTAAGCATCAACTTCAGTCATTAATTCGATGATTTTTTCTTCCCACTCAGCTTCTCCTTGAAGAGCTTTAAGAGCAGAACCTTTAATTACAGGAATATCGTCGCCTGGGAATCCGTATTCAGATAATAGGTCGCGAACTTCCATTTCTACTAATTCTAATAATTCTTCGTCATCTACCATGTCGCATTTGTTTAAGAATACAACGATGTAAGGAACACCTACTTGACGAGAAAGAAGGATGTGCTCACGTGTTTGAGGCATTGGACCATCAGCAGCAGATACTACTAAGATACCGCCGTCCATTTGAGCAGCACCAGTGATCATGTTTTTAACATAGTCAGCATGACCTGGGCAGTCAACGTGTGCATAGTGACGAGTTTCAGTTTCGTACTCAACGTGTGCAGTTG
Source organism: Bacillus sp. MYb56 (assembly GCF_002976445.1). Classification (NCBI taxonomy): domain Bacteria; kingdom Bacillati; phylum Bacillota; class Bacilli; order Caryophanales; family Bacillaceae; genus Bacillus; species Bacillus sp. MYb56. The sequence goes on along the minus strand of NZ_PCOH01000030.1, from coordinate 32,563 downwards.
AGATTGTGATTCCGCGCTCTCTTTCTTCTGGAGCAGCGTCGATTTGATCGTATCCGCGTGCTTCAGCACCACCAGCTTTTGCAAGAACTGTAGTGATCGCAGCAGTTAATGTAGTTTTACCATGGTCAACGTGGCCGATTGTACCGATGTTAACATGGGGTTTAGAACGTTCGAATTTAGCTTTAGCCATTCTAAATTCCTCCTTAGTTTATATGGGTTATTTTATATTTAGACTAGAAAGTGAAACTTGCGTCTCACTTTCTAAGCTTACATAAGTAGTTATACTTGAACAATCGATAAAAATCAATTATTCACCTTTATTTTTTTTAATAATTTCTTCAGAAACAGACTTCGGTACTTCTTCATAATGATCAAATGTCATTGAGAATGTTCCGCGTCCTTGAGTGTTAGAACGTAATGCCGTTGCATAACCGAACATTTCAGAAAGTGGAACCATAGCGCGAACAACTTGAGCGTTACCGCGAGCTTCCATACCTTCTACACGTCCACGACGAGATGTTACGTCGCCCATAATGTCACCCATGTACTCTTCAGGAATTACAACTTCAACTTTCATCATTGGCTCAAGAATTACTGGGCTACATTTAGAAACCGCAGCTTTAAGCGCCATAGATGCAGCGATTTTGAACGCCATCTCAGATGAATCGACATCATGGTAAGATCCGTCAACTAACGCAGCTTTGATGTCAACTAGTGGATAACCAGCTAGTACACCATTTTTAAGTGAGTCTTCAAGACCCGCTCCAACAGCTGGGATGTATTCACGTGGAACTACACCGCCGACGATTTTGTTTTGGAATTCAAAACCTTTACCTTCTTCATTAGGTTCAAACTCAATCCAAACGTGACCGAATTGTCCACGACCACCAGATTGACGAGCGAACTTACCTTCAACTTTCGCAGCAGCGCGGAAAGTCTCACGGTATGCTACCTGAGGAGCACCAACGTTTGCTTCCACTTTGAATTCACGGCGCATACGGTCAACGATGATATCAAGGTGAAGTTCACCCATACCAGCGATGATTGTTTGGCCAGTTTCTTGGTCAGTGTGAGCACGGAATGTTGGATCTTCTTCAGAAAGCTTAGATAATGCTGTACCCATTTTATCTTGGTCAGCTTTAGATTTTGGTTCGATAGCTACAGAGATAACTGGTTCTGGGAATTCCATAGACTCAAGGATAACAAGGCTCTTCTCGTCACAAAGAGTATCACCAGTAGTAGTATCTTTTAAACCTACAGCAGCAGCGATATCACCAGCGTAAACTGTTGAAATCTCTTCACGGCTGTTAGCGTGCATTTGTAGGATACGACCTACACGCTCACGCTTACCTTTAGTTGAGTTTTTCACGTATGATCCAGAGTTTAACACACCAGAGTACACACGGAAGAACGTTAACTTACCAACATAAGGATCAGTCATGATTTTGAATGCTAAAGCTGCGAATGGTTCTTCATCGCTAGACTTACGCTCGATAGCTTCATCTGTATCCGGAAGAGTACCTTTAATAGCAGGTACATCTAATGGAGATGGTAGGTAGTCGATAACTGCGTCTAACAGAATTTGAACACCTTTATTTTTGAATGCAGAACCACAGATTACTGGGAAGAATTCTACAGAAGTTGTAGCCTTACGGATACCAGCTTTAAGCTCTTCTACAGTGATTTCTTCACCTTCTAGGTACTTCATCATCATTTCTTCATCAAGCTCAGCTACCGCTTCAATAAGTTTTCCACGGTATTCTTCAGCTAATTCTTTATGCTCTTCAGGAATTTCGACACGCTCGATGTCTGTTCCTAAATCGTTAGCGTACATGTAAGCACACTCTTCAACAAGGTCAATGATACCATTGAACTCATCTTCAGCACCGATTGGTAACTGAATTGGATGTGCATTTGCTTGTAAACGATCGTGGATTGTTCCTACAGAGTATAAGAAATCTGCACCAATCTTATCCATTTTGTTAACGAATACGATACGAGGTACACCATAAGTAGTAGCCTGACGCCAAACAGTTTCTGTTTGTGGTTCTACACCAGATTGTGCATCAAGTACTGCTACTGCGCCATCAAGTACGCGTAAAGAACGTTCTACTTCTACTGTGAAATCTACGTGTCCTGGAGTGTCAATGATATTTACACGGTGACCTTTCCATTGTGCTGTAGTTGCAGCAGAAGTAATTGTGATACCACGTTCTTGCTCTTGCTCCATCCAGTCCATCTGAGATGCACCTTCATGAGTTTCACCGATTTTATGAATACGTCCTGTGTAATACAGAATACGCTCAGTTGCTGTTGTTTTACCAGCATCGATGTGAGCCATGATACCAATATTACGAGTGTTTTCTAAAGAGAACTCTCTAGTCATTTGGTGTCTTGCTCCTTCCATATATGGATTGGATTATTTTATTTTAAGTAGCAAAAAAGCCACTTTATATTGTTACATATGCCAGTGTCCAGTACCCTCATTATGTAAAACGAGCGCCCAACGAAAGGGAGAGGCATTCTCCCTCTCCACACTTCCATAAGCGACAAATAAAGCGGTTTATGCTTACATTTATTTTACGTTGAATCCTACCAACGGTAATGAGCAAATGCTTTGTTAGCTTCTGCCATTTTATGAGTGTCTTCACGTTTCTTAACAGATGCACCAGCGTTGTTAGCTGCATCTAAGATTTCGTAAGCTAGACGCTCTTCCATAGTTTTTTCACCACGAAGACGAGCATAGTTTACTAACCAGCGAAGACCTAAAGTTGTACGGCGTTCTGGACGAACCTCAACTGGAACTTGGTAGTTAGCACCACCAACACGACGAGCGCGTACTTCAAGAACAGGCATGATGTTCTTAAGAGCTTGCTCGAATACTTCCATTGGTTCTTTATCTGAACGTTCACGAACGATATCGAAAGCGTTATAAAGAATTGTTTGAGATTTACCTTTTTTACCGTCAACCATCATTTTGTTGATTAGGCGTGTTACAAGTTTAGAATTGTACATTGGATCTGGTAACACGTCACGTTTCGCAACAGGTCCTTTACGAGGCATATTGAGTTCCTCCTTTCATTATAAGTTTATTATTTTTTAGCAGGTTTTGGTCGCTTAGTACCATATTTAGAACGTCCTTGCATACGTTTGTCAACACCAGCTGTATCAAGCGCACCACGAACGATGTGGTAACGTACCCCTGGTAAATCCTTTACTCGACCACCGCGAATTAATACTACGCTATGCTCTTGTAGGTTATGACCGATACCTGGGATGTAAGCTGTAACTTCAATACCGTTTGTTAAACGTACACGAGCGTATTTACGTAACGCTGAGTTCGGTTTCTTCGGAGTCATTGTACCAACACGAGTACACACACCACGTTTTTGAGGTGCAGAGATATCAGTTGATTTTTTCTTTAAAGAATTAAAACCTTTGTTTAACGCAGGTGATTTAGACTTCCATACTTTATCAGTACGACCATTTCTCACTAATTGGTTAATAGTAGGCATTTGATTATCCTCCCTTCGCATGTTTGTATGACCACATATCCAGGTGGTTCATTATTAGTTGAAAACAAAGTTTTTGCAAGGAAGAGCAAATGCTCTCTCCTCACAAAAACAGTTTTAACTTATTATTCCTATTGCTGAAGCTCCCACTTGAATCCCCGAAACTTTTCCAAGCTTACGAACTGATTCAACTTTGGTTATGGGTATGTTATGTTGCAAGGCAGTACGAATGATAACATGGGTTAACCGCACATCAGCATCTTCCGCAATAACAACTTCTTTAACTATACCATTTTTGATTGCTTCCAATGTTCGTTTATGACCAACGACTACATTTTCAGCATTTGACACTTTTTGATAAGACATTTAAATATCCTCCAAAGCATCATTCAGGAGCAACCTTGATTATAGTAACATTTTGTCTCATACAATGTCAACTAGGATCAGCTGTTTTTATACAAAATTTACGACGGAAAATTTTACTGTTCCACATAAACTTCATCGTTTTCTACATTCATGTTATCTTGTGTTGTTTTTACAAGATCCACTTTGCGATAACGATTCATACCTGTTCCAGCAGGAACAAGCTTACCGATAATAACATTCTCTTTCAATCCTAGAAGCTCATCGCGTTTACCCTTAATTGCTGCATCTGTTAGAACACGAGTTGTTTCTTGGAATGACGCCGCAGATAAGAACGAATCTGTCTCAAGTGAAGCTTTTGTAATACCAAGTAGAACTGGTCTAGCCGTTGCTGGTTGTTTACCTTTCAGTAACACCTTCGCATTCGCATCAGTAAACTGATGGATATCTAGTAATGTTCCTGGTAATACATCTGTTTCACCCGCATCACTTACACGAACTTTACGTAGCATTTGACGTACCATTACTTCTACGTGTTTGTCACCAATTTCTACCCCTTGCATACGGTATACTTTTTGAACTTCACGTAATAAGTATTCTTGAACTGCTGTAATGTCCGTTACTTTTAGTAATTCCTTCGGATCAATAGAACCTTCTGTTAACTCTTTACCGTGGCTAATTGGCTGTCCTAGAGTTACTTTCAGACGAGCACCGTAAGGAATAGCATACGTACGAGCTTCAACTTCACCCTGTACAACTACTTCTTGGCGATCTTTAACATCGTTGATCGCTGCGATAACACCGTCAATTTCACTGATAACTGCCTGACCCTTCGGATTACGAGCTTCGAAGATCTCTTGGATACGAGGTAAACCTTGTGTGATATCATCCCCGGCAACCCCACCTGTATGGAACGTACGCATCGTTAACTGTGTACCTGGCTCACCGATAGATTGAGCTGCGATAATACCTACCGCTTCTCCTACTTCTACGTCTGTACCAGTTGCTAAGTTACGACCGTAACACTTCTTACACACACCATGGCGAGTATTACACGTAAACGCTGAACGAATGTTTACAGTTTCAACACCCGACTTTTCAACGATATGAGCAATATCTTCAGTAATTAATTGATTTTCAACAACTAATACTTCACCTGTTTCAGGATGTTTTACAGTTTTTCTTGCAAAACGTCCAACAAGACGATCATATAGTGACTCAATAACTTCATTACCCTCTTTAATCGCACCAATTAGTAAACCGCGATCTGTTCCACAATCATCTTGACGAACAATTACATCTTGTGCAACGTCTACAAGACGACGTGTTAAGTAACCAGAATCGGCAGTTTTAAGTGCTGTATCGGCAAGACCTTTACGCGCACCATGCGTAGAGATGAAGTACTCAAGTACTGTTAAACCTTCACGGAAACTCGATTTGATCGGAAGCTCAATGATACGACCAGATGGATTGGCCATCAGACCACGCATACCAGCAAGCTGAGTAAAGTTCGATGCGTTACCACGGGCACCGGAATCACTCATCATGAAGATTGGGTTGCGTTTATTCAAGGATTTCATCAGCTTTCCTTGAATAACATCTTTTGCATTACTCCAAATAGAGATAACGCGATCATAACGTTCTTCTTCCGTGATTAAACCGCGACGGAATTGTTTAATTACATTATCTACTTTTGCTTGTGCTTCATGGAGAATTTCATCTTTTTCACCTAATACAAGAATATCTGATACCCCAACTGTAATACCAGCTTTTGTAGAGTATTTAAATCCTAAGTTTTTCATACGGTCAAGCATGCGAGACGTTTCTGTAATTTGGAAACGTTTGAATACTTCCGCAATAATATTACCAAGGATTTTCTTGCTAAATGGTGCCACTTCTTCGCGACTAGCAATAATTTCTTTAATGTTCGCACCTTTTTCAACGAAATATTCCGCTGGTGTTTCTTTTTCAAGGTTTGAGTTTGTTGGTTCATTAATATAAGGGAACGACTCTGGTAAGATTTCGTTAAATATTAATTTACCAACTGTTGTTAATAGAAGCTTACTCTTTTGCTCTTCAGTAAACGTTACATTATTTACCGAACTCGCAGCAACTGCAACACGTGTGTGCAGATGTACATATCCATTTTGGTATGCAAGTATTGCTTCGTTTGCATCTTTGAAGACCATACCTTCACCGATTGCACCCTCGCGCTCAAGTGTTAAGTAATAGTTACCTAATACCATATCCTGAGATGGAGTAACAACTGGTTTTCCGTCTTTTGGATTCAAGATGTTTTGTGCCGCTAACATAAGGATACGAGCTTCTGCTTGTGCCTCTGATGATAACGGAACGTGAACCGCCATTTGGTCACCGTCAAAGTCCGCGTTGTATGCAGTACATACAAGTGGGTGAAGACGGATTGCACGACCTTCTACTAGTGTAGGTTCAAACGCCTGGATACCAAGACGGTGAAGTGTTGGTGCGCGGTTTAGAAGTACTGGATGCTCTTTGATCACAGATTCTAAAACGTCCCAAACTTCAGGGTGTACACGCTCGATTTTACGTTTAGCACTCTTAATGTTGTGTGCTAATCCTTTTCCAACTAACTCTTTCATAACGAAAGGTTTAAACAATTCAAGTGCCATTTCTTTCGGCAATCCACATTGGTACATCTTTAAGTTCGGTCCTACAACGATTACAGAACGGCCAGAGTAGTCAACACGTTTACCTAATAAGTTTTGACGGAAACGTCCTTGTTTACCTTTAAGCATGTGAGATAGTGATTTTAATGGACGGTTACCTGGTCCAGTAACTGGACGGCCACGGCGACCATTATCGATTAATGCGTCTACAGCTTCTTGTAACATACGTTTTTCGTTTTGAACGATAATGCTTGGTGCACCTAAGTCCAATAGACGTTTTAAACGGTTGTTACGGTTAATTACACGACGATATAAGTCGTTTAAGTCAGAAGTAGCAAAACGTCCACCATCTAACTGTACCATTGGGCGTAGTTCTGGTGGGATAACTGGAAGAACCTCTAAGATCATCCAAGATGGGTGATTTCCAGAGTTACGGAATGCTTCTAATACTTCTAGACGTTTAATAGCACGAGTACGGCGTTGTCCTTGTGCTGTTTTTAATTCTTCTTTTAAGAAGTCTACTTCTTTATCTAAATCGATGTCTTGCAGTAATTTTTTAATCGCTTCTGCACCCATAGCAGCATGGAATGTACTGCCATATCGATCACGATATGCACGGTATTCTTTTTCAGAAAGTAATTGCTTCTTATCAAGTGGTGTATCTCCACTTTCTGTTACAACATAAGAAGCGAAATAAATTACTTCTTCAAGCGCGCGAGGGGACATGTCTAAGACAAGTCCCATGCGGCTCGGGATACCTTTGAAATACCAAATATGAGATACAGGAGCAGCTAATTCGATATGACCCATACGTTCACGACGAACTTTTGCACGCGTTACTTCAACGCCACATCGATCACAAACTACACCTTTATAACGTACACGTTTATATTTCCCGCAATGACATTCCCAGTCCTTTTGTGGTCCGAAAATACGCTCACAGAACAAGCCATCTTTTTCAGGCTTTAACGTACGATAGTTAATTGTTTCTGGTTTCTTAACTTCACCGTATGACCAAGAACGAATCTTGTCAGGTGAAGCAAGTCCAATCTTCATATATTCAAAGTTATTTACATCTATCAAGGGGCCTACCTCCCTTTTAGTCTACAGGTTATCCCAATTATTCCTTAGTTGTCTCAACTTCAACATTCAATTTATCTGCTGATTGATGATCATCATCATCTTCCGTATCACGCATTTCAATTTCTGTATCGTTGATAGACATCATTTTAACGTCCATACCTAAACTTTGCAGTTCTTTAATCAATACTTTGAATGATTCAGGAACGCCTGGTTCTGGAACATTTTCACCTTTAACAATTGCTTCATACGTCTTAACACGTCCAATAACATCATCAGACTTCACTGTTAAGATTTCTTGAAGAGTATAAGCAGCACCATAAGCTTCAAGTGCCCAAACCTCCATCTCACCGAAACGCTGTCCACCGAACTGAGCTTTACCTCCAAGAGGTTGCTGCGTTACAAGTGAGTATGGTCCAGTAGAACGAGCATGAAGTTTATCGTCAACCATGTGCGCAAGTTTGATCATATACATGACACCAACAGATACACGGTTATCGAATGGCTCACCAGTACGTCCGTCATACAGGATTGTTTTCGCGTCATTTGCCATACCAGCTTCTTCAATTGTGCCCCATACATCTTCCTCACGAGCACCATCGAATACCGGTGTTGCAATGTGAATACCAAGGTATCTTGCTGCCATACCAAGATGAAGCTCTAATACCTGACCGATATTCATACGAGATGGTACCCCTAATGGGTTTAACATGATATCGATTGGCGTACCATCTGGTAAGTAAGGCATATCTTCTTCCGGTAAAATACGGGAGATAACACCTTTGTTACCATGACGACCGGCCATTTTGTCACCTTCAGAAATTTTACGCTTTTGAACGATATATGCACGTACAAGTTGATTCACGCCTGGTGGCAATTCATCGCCATCTTCACGGTTAAACACTTTTACGTCTAAGATAATACCGCCACCACCGTGTGGTACACGTAGTGATGTATCACGTACTTCACGTGCTTTTTCACCGAAGATTGCATGTAATAGACGTTCTTCTGCCGTTAATTCTGTTACACCTTTTGGCGTTACTTTACCAACAAGTAGATCTCCATCTTTTACTTCAGCACCGACGCGAATAATACCGCGCTCGTCAAGATTACGAAGTGCATCTTCTCCAACATTCGGGATATCACGTGTAATTTCTTCTGGTCCAAGCTTCGTATCACGAGCTTCTGATTCATATTCTTCAATATGGATAGAAGTGTACACATCATCTTTTACAAGGCGCTCACTCATGATGATCGCATCCTCATAGTTATAACCGTCCCATGTCATAAAGCCAACAAGCACGTTACGTCCAAGCGCCAGTTCACCTAGTTCCATAGAAGGACCATCCGCAAGGATTTCACCTTTTACAACTTGGTCTCCAACACTTACGATTGGACGTTGGTTGTAGCAAGTTCCTTGGTTAGAACGAATGAATTTTTGCATTTTGTAGCGATCTAAGTCACCTTTTACTGTTTGACCGTCAACGTCTACATAGCGACGTACCCAAACTTCACGTGCTTCTACGCGCTCAACAACACCAGGCTGTTTACAGATTACTGCAGCACCTGAGTCTTTTGCTGATACGTACTCCATACCTGTACCTACAATCGGAGATTCCGGATTTATTAACGGAACCGCCTGACGTTGCATATTCGCTCCCATAAGTGCGCGGTTAGAGTCATCGTTTTCTAAGAACGGAATACAAGCTGTCGCTGCCGACACTACTTGTTTTGGAGATACATCCATGTAGTCGATGCGTTCTTTATTTGTGACAATGTTTTCACCACGGAAACGAGCTACGATATCTTCATCAAGGAATTCCCCTACTTCAGATAATTTCATATTCGCTTGGGCTACAACATAGTTATCTTCTTCATCTGCTGTTAAATAATCAACCTGCCCTGTTACAAGACCAGTTTCTGGGTCAACACGACGGTATGGCGTTTCAATGAAACCAAACTCATTTACTTTCGCAAACGAAGATAATGAGTTAATCAAACCGATGTTTGGTCCCTCTGGCGTTTCAATTGGACACATACGACCATAGTGAGAGTAGTGAACGTCACGTACTTCAAAGCCTGCGCGCTCACGCGTTAAACCACCGGGTCCTAATGCAGATAGTCTTCGTTTGTGAGTTAACTCTGCTAATGGGTTTGTTTGATCCATGAACTGAGATAACTGAGAACTTCCGAAGAACTCTTTAATAGATGCAATAACCGGGCGAATGTTAATTAACGCTTGTGGTGTAATTGCATTTGTATCTTGAATCGACATTCTCTCACGAACAACACGTTCCATACGAGAAAGACCGATACGGAATTGGTTTTGTAGTAACTCTCCTACAGAACGCAGACGACGATTTCCTAAGTGGTCAATATCATCTGTATCCCCTACTTTATATAGCAAGTTAAAGAAGTAGCTAATAGAAGCAAGAATATCACCTGGTGTGATGTGTTTTATATCACGAGTAATATTTGCATTCCCAATTACGTTTATAGATCGTTCGCCTTCTGATTCTGGAGCATAAATCTTAATAGATTGCAGCTCAACATCGCCTGCTACCACTCCACCCATTGGTTTCGCTGTTTTGAATCCAATGTTTTTCTCTAAGTAAGGTAGAATGCGATCCAGTGTACGACGATCTAAGACTGTTCCTTCTGCCGCTAAAATTTCACCAGTTTCTGGATCCACCAGTGTTTCAGCTAAACGTTGGTTAAACAATCTGTTTTTAATGTGTAGCTTTTTGTTGATCTTATAGCGACCTACATTTGCTAAATCGTAGCGCTTCGGATCAAAGAAACGAGACACAAGTAAGCTCTTTGCATTTTCTACTGTTGGTGGTTCACCAGGGCGTAGACGCTCATAAATTTCAAGCAATGCTTTCTCTGTGCTATCTGTGTTGTCTTTTTCTAACGTATTGCTTAAGTATTCGTTATCACCTAAAAGCTCGGTGATTTCTTGATCAGAGCCAAACCCTAATGCGCGTAACAAAACAGTTACAGGAAGTTTACGCGTACGGTCAATACGCACATATACAACATCCTTAGCATCTGTTTCATACTCTAACCAAGCTCCGCGGTTTGGAATTACAGTAGCAGTAAAACCACGTTTTCCGTTTTTATCCACTTTGCCACTATAGTATACGCTTGGAGAGCGAACTAACTGGGAAACGATAACACGTTCTGCACCGTTAATTACGAATGTTCCAGTCTCTGTCATGAGTGGGAAATCTCCCATGAACACATCTTGTTCTTTTACTTCACCAGTTTCCTTGTTGATTAGACGCACTTTTACACGAAGTGGTGCTGCATACGTCACATCACGCTCTTTGCATTCTTCTACAGAGTATTTAGGTTCACCCAAGCTGTAGTCGATAAATTCAAGCGATAGATTTCCCGTAAAGTCTTCGATCGGAGAAATGTCTTGGAACATTTCTCGCAAACCCTCATCAAGAAACCACTGATAAGAAGAGGTTTGAATTTCGATAAGATTTGGTAACTCTAATACTTCACTAATACGGGCATAACTTCTTCGTTGGCGGTGGCGTCCGTATTGAACTAGTTGACCTGTCAACTGCTTCACCCCTCAAATCATGAGTATTATAAATGCACAAAAAAAATTGTGCAAAATCACAAATAAATACAACTACTGCTATTAGCGTAGTTTTTTTCTCTTAAAGATAGATACGTTGAGTCTTTCTACCTGCTCAAAAAAGAAAAATGGCTTCTATAAGAAAACCATCATTCTGTTTCATAATCTGCTGATTTTACTATCTTTTCCAAGAGAAGCAAAAATATACATCTTTCTCAACGCAGAAAATCATATATTGGCATTGTATAATGTTAACATAGCCAAAAATAACCGTCAACGCTTTTTTGATTTTATGATATAATATCCTTTTTTCTTTTCTACAACTTCAACTTCAGAAAATACTTCTTCTAGTTTTTTCATCGCAGATGGCGCACCTTGTTTCTTTTGAATAACAATCCACAATTCTCCACCTGAAACTAAATACTCCACAGCCTTTTCTAAAATCTCATGCACGATATCTTTACCAGCACGAATTGGAGGATTAGATAGAATAACAGCATACTTGCCACCTACATTTTCATAGACACTACTTTGCAAAATACGTATATTTTCAATTCTGTTATTAGCGGCATTTTCTTTTGCAAGTCCCAAGGCCCTTTCATTCACATCCACCATGTGAATTTCACGATTTTGAAACTCTTTCGCTAACGACAAACCGATTGGACCGTACCCACATCCTACGTCTAACACATTACCTTTAACATCTGGCATTTGAAACGCTTCAATTAAAAGACGAGAACCAAAGTCCACTTCGTTTTTCGAGAACACCCCATGGTCAGATAAAAAAGTAAATCGAGATTCACGAAGTGTAACTTCCCATCGTTTACGATCACTTTTACTAGAAGGGTCGTTAGAAAAATAATGGTCTGCCATATGGCCACCTCTTTTCTTTACAGTTAAAAAAAAAGCTCGCATAAGAGCGAGCTTTTTTTAAAGCACCAAAAGTTAATTACTTAACTTCTACAGCAGCGCCAACTTCTTCAAGTTTAGCTTTCATTTCTTCAGCTTCCTCTTTAGTAACGCCTTCTTTGATTGCTTTTGGAGTGTTGTCAACTAATTCTTTAGCTTCTTTTAAGCCAAGACCAGTGATTTCACGTACAGCTTTGATAACTTTGATTTTTTGAGCGCCAGCACTTGCAAGTACTACGTCAAATTCAGTTTGCTCAGCAGCAGCTTCACCAGCGCCACCAGCTACAGCTACAGGAGCAGCAGCAGTTACGCCGAATTCTTCCTCGATAGCTTTTACTAAGTCGTTAAGTTCTAATACAGTCATAGATTTAACTGCTTCAATGATTTGTTCTTTAGTCATTGTAAATATCCTCCCTTAAATAGGTTTGTATTGTTTTATAGATAACAAGTAATTATCTTTTAAAAAATTAAGCGCCTTGCTCTTCCTTTTGATCTGCAACTGCTTTAGTAGCAAGTGCAAGGTTACGGATTGGAGCTTGAAGAACGCTAAGAAGCATAGAAAGTAAGCCTTCACGTGACGGAAGAGTAGCGATAGCTTTAACCTCATCAAGTGTTACAAGTTTACCTTCGATTACGCCCGCTTTAATTTCTAAAGCTTCATGATTTTTAGCGAAGTCGTTTAATACTTTCGCAGGAGCAACTACATCCTCGTTACTGAACGCGATTGCGTTTGGTCCTGTTAAGAATTCGTTTAACTCAGCCATTTCAGCAGACTCTGCAGCACGACGAGTTAAAGAGTTTTTGTAAACTTTGAACTCAACGCCAGCTTCACGTAAGTTTTTACGTAATTCTGTTGCTTCAGAAACTGTTAAACCACGGTAGTCAACAACAATTGTAGATTTACTCGCGCGAAGTTTTTCAGCGATTTCAGTTACAACTTGTTGTTTAGTTTCGATTACTTTGCTCATGTTATTACACCTCCTGTAGATTATATAGAAGATGTACCGAAAGTGCACTAAAAACCTCCATGCCCAACTTGTAGACATGGAGGCATATAGTCACAGAAAAAAGATTCCGCTTCGTATATTAACACCTAGGTAGGAAATTAAGTCGAATCGACTCCTACTGTCTACGGTACACTATTAAAATTCACAACATAAATGATTATATTAAAACTTCTTTATGAAGTCAACTTCCAATTTTTACGCAAGTGTAGAAACGTCTACGCGTACGCCAGGTCCCATTGTAGAAGCAACAGTTGCGTTCTTCATGTAAGTACCTTTTGCAGCAGCTGGCTTAGCTTTTTGTAGCGTGTCAGCAATTGTTTTGAAGTTTTCTACTAATTTAGCATCTTCGAAAGATACTTTACCGATTGGAACGTGGATGTTACCAGCTTTATCAACGCGGTATTCAACTTTACCAGCTTTGATTTCGTTAACAGCTTTAGTTACATCGAAAGTAACTGTTCCAGTTTTAGGGTTTGGCATTAAACCTTTAGGTCCTAATACACGACCAAGTTTACCAACTTCACCCATCATGTCAGGAGTTGCTACTACTACATCGAAATCAAACCAACCTTTTTGGATTTTACCGATGTAATCAGCATCGCCTACGAATTCAGCGCCAGCAGCTTCAGCTTCTTTTGCTTTTTCGCCTTTAGCGAATACTAATACACGTTGTACTTTACCAGTACCGTGTGGAAGAACAACTGCACCACGAATTTGTTGGTCAGCTTTCTTAGGGTCAACACCTAAACGGAATGCAGCTTCTACAGTTGCATCAAATTTAGCTGTGTTTGTTTTCTTTACTAATTCTACTGCTTCTGTTGCAGAGTAAGCAGATGCACGATCAACAAGCTTCGCAGCTTCAACGTACTTTTTACCTCTTTTAGCCATGTTTGTTTCCTCCTTGAATGTGGTTTTAGCGGAATAACCTCCCACGTTTACGCCTTCATTCCGGGAACCCCCGAGGATGTGCGCCCATCCATTTATTTAAAAATGATGATCATTTACGATAATAAAGGTTGCGAATTGGAATTCCAGACCCGCAACCTTTTTTACAAAAAACAAATCGAATTAGTCTTCGATAACGATGCCCATACTGCGCGCAGTACCTTCAACCATACGCATTGCAGCTTCTACGCTAGCAGCGTTTAGGTCAGGCATTTTAGTTTCAGCGATTTCGCGTACTTTATCACGCTTAACAGTTGCCACTTTATTACGGTTTGGTTCACCAGAACCAGACTCAATACCAGCTACTTTCTTAAGAAGAACAGCAGCAGGAGGAGTTTTAGTAATGAAAGTGAATGAACGGTCCTCAAATACCGTAATTTCAACAGGGATGATAAGACCAGCTTGATCAGCTGTACGAGCGTTAAACTCTTTACAGAAGCCCATGATGTTAACACCTGCTTGTCCTAATGCTGGACCAACCGGCGGAGCTGGATTAGCTTTACCTGCAGGAATCTGAAGTTTTACCATTTTAATTACCTTTTTAGCCACGAGACACACCTCCTTAAGTCCGTGATGTGGTCAATTGGGCAGTGATTTGCCCTCCCACTTCATATTTTATCATAATGATAAAATCTTTTTCAAAAAACGTCTCCGTTACCGAAGACGTACTGACTTAAAAGATATTATCACTTTTTACAATTCATTTCAAGTTTCATTTTATAATTTTTCAATTTGATGGAAATCAAGTTCAACCGGAGTCTCGCGACCGAACATGTCTACAAGCACGCTAACTTTTTTCTTTTCCACATCAATTTCTTCAATCGCACCTGTATAATCCGCGAATGGCCCCTCGTTTACACGCACTGTTTCATGAAGTTCAAATTCGAAATCAACCACTTCATTGTCCATTCCCATATGCTTCATGATGGTAACAACTTCCTCTTCTAATAGAGGCGATGGTTTAGATCCTGAACCAGAAGAACCGACAAAGCCTGTTACACCTGGCGTATTACGAACAACATACCAAGAATCATCAGTCATGATTAGTTCTACTAATACGTAACCTGGGAACACTTTTCTTTTCGTTATTTTTTCTTTACCATTTTTCATTTCTACTTCTACTTCTTCCGGGACAACAACACGGAAAATTTTATCTTGCATACCCATTGATTCTACACGTTTCTCTAGGTTTGCTTTTACTTTATTTTCATATCCAGAATAAGTATGGACAACATACCAACTTTTTTCCATTCATTTAGGACGAGCGTCCTTCCCTCCCTGACGTACATTTTTTTGCGCAAATGAAAAAACCCGTTCACCGGGCTTTTACACAGTTCTTATAAATAACATTATATCATGGATAAGTGCTTCTTATTCAAGAATTAACCAAGAATTAACCGAATTAAAGAAGAAATGCCCATATCAACCACTGCGAAGAAAATCGCAAAGAACACAACTGTCGCGATAACAGTCGTTGTTGATCGGAGTAATTCATCTTTTTTAGGCCAACTTACTTTTTTCATTTCGCGACCTACATCGCCGAAAAAGTTCGTTAAACGCATCTACGGGACCTCCAGTTTATTATTTCAATTATTTATTTTGTTTCTTTGTGAACTGTATGCTTATTGCATGTTTTACAAAACTTCTTTATCTCAAGTCGCTCTACTGAGCTCGTATCTTTCATCGTAGAGTAGTTTCGATTTTTACACTCTTCACATGAGAGTACAACTTTTTTCCTCATTAGTTACACCAACCTTGTAACATTGTCCCTAAAAATGTATCATACAACAAAAGACAATGTCAATGTCATGACTTTCACTCTCTTAACAAAAAGAAAACAGGTGAATTATTTTACACCTGCGGCACTTGCTATGAATTTAAAGTTGTGCTCTCTCTCATCTCCATATATCTTTCTAATTTCCTTTTTACACGCTGCAATGCGTTATCAATAGATTTCACGTGCCTGTTTAACTGTTCTGAAATTTCTTGATAGGAACGACCATCTAAGTATAAAGAGAGCACTTTTCTTTCTAAATCGCTTAATAATTCAGATATTTTAGATTCTATGTCTGTATATTCTTCCTGACTTATAATCATCTCTTCTGGATCAGTTACTTTCGATTCCGAAATAACATCTAATAATGTTCGATCAGATTCCTCATCGTAAATTGGCTTATCTAAAGACACATACGAATTTAACGGAATATGTTTTTGCCTTGTTGCTGTTTTAATAGCGGTAATAATTTGTCGAGTGATACACAGTTCAGCAAATGCTTTGAACGAAGACAGCTTGTCCCCTTTATAATCACGAATAGCTTTAAACAATCCAATCATGCCTTCTTGAACAATATCTTCTCGATCGGCACCCACTAAGAAATAAGATCTTGATTTCGCGCGAACAAAGTTCTTATATTTGTGAATTAAATATTCTAGAGCGTCAGTATTACCTTTTCGAACTAACTCAACGATTGCCTCATCCTCTAAATCACGAAATGTAACGTCGCCTACACTTACGAAGCCTGCTTCCACCCTGATCCCTCCGACCGCTATATATTTAGCAATATTATACAGTAAAAAGATAAAGAGCGTCAATGCTTCAACGCTCTCCTCTTCTTAATTTTTCTAATTTTTCTGTAATATCTTCACTAAATATCTTTCGCATGGCGGGTTGCTTTTCTTTCGTGTCTTTTGTACACCTTCTTACTTGTTGTTCCATCGCTTGCACTTCTAACTCTAATTCACGCGCAGATTTTCGAAGTGCACCTTGCGCAAATATAATCCATTGCTCCGTATAATCCGAAGTTGCAACGTATATTTGTGTATTTATATTTCTAAGCTCAATCGCAAGTTGTTCTATCTTTTCATCTGCAGTTTGATTTTTTCTCGTGAATATTACTTCCACCCGTGATTGTTTCATCTTTTTTTCAATACCATAGACTGTATAGGCATCAAAGACAATCATTACCTTTGTGCCTGTATAGCCTTGATAATCCGCCATCTTATCAATAAGTGCGTCTCTTGATGACTGTAAATCTACATCCCGCAGTTTCTTCAAGTCTCCCCAAGCCCCGATAATGTTGTAACCGTCAACGATTAAAATATCGTTCATTTTTTATTTACCAATTTCGTGACGTTTACGATATACCTCATACATTAACAAACTTGCGGCTACTGAAGCATTTAAGGATGTAACTTTACCGACCATCGGTAAAGTAATTAGGAAATCACACTTTTCACCAATAATACGACTCATACCTTTTCCTTCACTACCAATTACTAGTCCGATTGGCATATTACCATCTAAATTACGGTAATCTGTTTTCCCTTTGGCATCTGTACCAGCAATCCAAAGTCCACGTTCTTTTAATTCATCAATTGTACGCGATAAATTTGTTACACGTGCAACAGGAATATATTCAATTGCCCCAGTCGACGCTTTCGCAACTGACGCTGTAAGCCCCACCGCTCTTCTTTTTGGAATAATAACCCCATGAGCCCCTGTTGCATCCGCAGTACGCATAATAGAGCCTAAGTTATGTGGGTCTTCAATTTCATCTAAAATTAAGAAGAACGGATCTTCATTGCGTTTTTCTGCTAATTTAAACAAATCCTCTAACTCAGCATATTGATATGCAGCTACTTGAGCAATTACACCTTGATGATTACCCTCAACCAATTGATCTAATTTCTTCTTTGGTGCGTGTTGCAAAATAACCTTATTCTCTTTTGCTAATGCTAGTACAATTTGCACTTGTCCTTTGGCAGCACCTTCCGCTACCAAAATTTTATTAATATCTCGCCCCGCTCTTAAAGCTTCAATTACAGGGTTACGTCCGATAATATATTCACTACTCATGATGATGTGCTCCCTTCCTTTTCTTCCAAAACGTCAATCGCCTTATATACAATCTCGTCCAATCTTTCACGATTATTCAACAAGTGATGATAACCGATCAGCGCTTCAAAGGCTGTACTGTGTCGATATGTTTGTACATCTGTATTTTTTGGAACAGTACCCGAATTCGCATTACGCCCTCTTCTTAATACCGCCTCTTCCTCTTCTGTCAAAAATGCCGTTTCTAATAAATGATAAACAACTTTCGCCTGTGCTTTTGCCGAAACAAAGCCCGTCCCTAAGCGATGTAATTGATTAGGGCGAACTGTCCCCTTTTGAAGGAGGTGATAGCGGATATATTGCTCATATACCGCATCACCCATATATGCTAAAGCTAAGCTGTTTAATTGCTTTGCATCAATCATTCTTATCCTCTTTTCCATCTTGTACCTTGAGCGGTATCTTCTAAAATAATATTACGTCCTTTTAAATCATCGCGAATTTGATCAGATAGTGCGAAGTCACGATTTTGACGAGCTTCAATACGCTTTTGGATTAGTGCTTCAATTTCTTCATCAAGCAACTCTTCTTGTGCTAATTCTAATCCTAAAATACTAAATAATGTTTCAAGTTGTTTTACATACGCTTCAATTACAACTTTAGAAGTATGTTCTTCTAACAAATATTGATTTGCGTGATTTGCTACGTTATATAATTCAGTAATCGCATTAGCCGTATTGAAATCATCATCCATCGCTTCTTCGAATGCAACCTGGAACTTTTCCATTTCAGCTAACCATTTTTCATTATGGTCCGTTAAATCCGTACTACTTTCCATACGATGCTTTAAGTTACCGTAAGCTGTTTTAATTCTTTCTAGTCCATTATTAGTACTTTGCAATAAATCCTCGCTAAAGTTAATTGGGTGACGGTAATGTACCGATAGCATAAAGAACCTGATTAACTGTGGATCATATTGTTTAATGATATCGTGAACTAAAATGAAGTTTCCAAGCGACTTAGACATCTTCTCGTTATTAATATTAATATATCCGTTATGCATCCAATAACGTGCAAATGTTTTTCCAGTCAACGCCTCAGACTGCGCAATTTCATTTTCATGATGAGGAAATGCTAAATCTTGACCACCAGCATGAATATCAATTGTATCCCCTAAATATTTACGCGCCATTGCTGAGCATTCAATATGCCACCCTGGGCGTCCTTTCCCCCAAGGGCTTTCCCAGAAGATTTCTCCTTCTTTCGCAGCTTTCCATAAAGCAAAATCAAGAGGGTCTTGTTTCTTTTCTCCTACTTCAATACGTGCACCGTGACGTAAGTCTGCAATCGGTTGATGTGATAATTTACCGTAACCTTCGAATTCTTTCGTTTTAAAGTACACATCACCTTCTGATTCATATGCATACCCTTTATTCACAAGTTCTTGAATAAATTCAATAATGATATCCATATTTTCCGTTACACGTGGATGAACCGTTGCATGTTTGCAACCTAGTGCCGTTACATCTTCAAAGTAAGCTTCAACAAAACGATCTGCAATTGTTGGCACATCTTCACCTAATTCGTTTGCCGCCTTAATTAATTTATCATCCACGTCAGTAAAGTTAGATACATACTGCACATCATATCCTTTATATTCTAAGTAACGGCGTACTGTATCAAACACCATAGGTGGTCTTGCATTCCCAATGTGAATGTAGTTATACACTGTAGGTCCGCACACATACATCTTTACCTTATTTTCTTCTAATGGCATAAACTCTTCTTTTTGACGCGTTAACGTATTATAAATGTGAATAGTCATTTTTATCCTTCCTTCCTACCTTTACTTCAAGTTGCTTTCTCAATTTATCAAGTTCTACTTCCATAACCTTTAATTTATCAAAAATCGGATCCGGAAGATCAGAATGATTTAATTCTTGACCAATCTTTACTCCATTTTGAATAACGACTCGGCCAGGTATACCTACAACTGTAGAATGCGCAGGAACTTCCTTTAACACGACAGATCCTGCTCCAATTTTAGAATTCTCTCCAATAGTAATAGAACCTAGTACTTTAGCACCTGTTGCAATTAATACATTATCCTGAATTGTAGGGTGCCTCTTTCCTTTTTCTTTACCTGTACCACCTAATGTGACACCTTGATAAATTGTTACGTTTTCGCCAATTTCACACGTTTCTCCAATTACAACCCCCATTCCATGATCAATGAAAAAACGACGACCAATAGTTGCTCCTGGATGAATCTCAATGCCAGTAAAAAAACGACTAACTTGCGAAATCCAACGTGCCATAAAGAAAAAATTCCTTTTATAAAAAGCATGTGCAATTCGATGGGCCCAAACTGCATGTAATCCAGAGTAAGTTAAAATGACTTCGAAATAACTTCTTGCCGCTGGATCCTGTTCAAAAACGACTTCAATATCTTCCCGAAGCCTCTTAAACATCGATGTTCCCTCCCCTTTATGGGCTGCTTTTTTCGAGTGAACTAACTCCCCACTTCCCCCTAAATCTTTATACAAGGGGATAAAACTTATACTCACACCATTTACATGGTATAAAAAAAAGACGCCTCTGTCATATAGACAGAGACGCCTTATAAGCGCGGTTCCACTCTGTTTAGGCTAAAGAAGCCTCAAACTCATCCATGATAACGGTTTACACCGCTTCTGTTTACTTTGCGCCCTAAGACGTTCCGCGAAATACTTCGCTGTTCAACAGAAGACTCGAAGGGGCATTTCAAAAATCCGCTTATAAACCACTTCCAGCCTAAGGGTGGTTCTCTCTGTAAAAAGCCTGATTTTCTACTTCTCCTTCTCGTCGCTTTTCCTTATTAGATTTTAGGTATACTTATTATATTGCTAAACCTAGAAAATGTTAACCAATTACTTTTTGAATACGATTTAAAACTTTTTCTTTTCCAAGAAGAGCAATAGCGTTAGGAAGCTCTGGACCATGTGTTTGTCCAGTAGTAGCAACACGGATTGGCATAAATAGGTTTTTACCTTTATGCCCTGTTTCTTTTTGAACTGCTTTAATAGCCGCCTTAACTGCCGCTGGCTCCATTACTTCTAAAGCTTCTAATTGATCGGCAAATGCACGAAGTACTTCAGGTACTTGTTCACCTTTCAATACTTCTTGTCCCTCTTCTTCATGATCAACATGATCTTTAAAGAACATTTCAGAAAGCTCTACAATTTCAGCTCCAAAGCTCATTTGGTCATGATATAAAGCAATTACATCACGAACCCACGCTTGTTCTTGTTCGCTTAAGTTTTCACCTACGCGACCCGCTTTCACTAAATGCGGTAAGCTTAGTTCAACAACCGTATCTAAATCTTGTTTTTTCATATATTGGTTGTTCATCCATTTTAGTTTTTGGGAATCAAATAATGCAGGTGATTTTGATAAACGAGCTGCATCAAACATTTTGATAAACTCATCTTGAGAGAAGACTTCTTCTTCACCTACTGGTGACCAACCTAGTAATGCAATAAAGTTAAAGATTGCTTCTGGAAGATATCCAAGCTCTTTATATTGCTCAATAAATTGAATAATAGATTCGTCACGCTTACTTAGCTTTTTACGGCTTTCGTTTACAATTAAAGTCATATGACCGAACTTCGGGATATCCCAACCGAAAGCTTCATAAATCATCATTTGTTTTGGCGTGTTTGAAATATGATCATCACCACGAAGTACGTGTGTAATCTCCATTAAGTGATCATCTACCGCTACCGCAAAGTTATAAGTTGGAATTCCATCTTTTTTCACGATAACGAAATCACCAAAATCATTTGAATGGAATGCAACTTCATCTTTTACGAGATCTTTAAACGTGTAGTCGCTATCAGCCGGCACACGGAAGCGAATACTTGGAATACGGCCTTCAGCCTCAAATCCTTTAATTTGCTCCTCAGTTAAATCACGGTGGTTTCCTGCATAACGCGGTGTTTCACCACGAGCGATTTGACCTTCACGCTCTGCTTCTAGCTCTTCTTCTGTCATATAACATTTGTAAGCTAAATCACGCTCTAATAAATCTTTATATAATTTTTTATAAATATCTAAACGCTCTGTTTGACGATATGGTCCAAATTCACCACCAACATCAACACCTTCATCCCAGTCCATACCGAGCCATTTCAAGTATTTTAATTGGCTTTCTTCTCCACCAGCAACATTACGTTTCACATCAGTATCTTCAATACGAATAATAAACTTACCATCTTGATGACGAGCAAATAAATAATTAAATAATGCCGTACGCGCATTTCCGATATGTAAGTGTCCTGTTGGACTTGGCGCATAGCGCACTCTCACTTGCTTTTCCATAGTTGGTACACCTTCCAATCTTAATGTCAACACATTCTATAATTGTACACCAAAAAAACGTGATTATCCATCTTACGAATTAAAAACCACTATTTTTTCTGTAATAAAACAACCGCTTGAGAAGCAATCCCTTCTTCTCTACCTGTAAATCCTAATTTTTCTGTTGTTGTTGCCTTTACATTAATATTATCAATAGACGTTTCTAATAGTTCACTAATGCGTTTACGCATGCTTTCAATATGCGGTGCCATTTTTGGCTTTTGGGCAATAATTGTACAATCTAGGTTCCCTAGCTCATAACCTTGTTCACGCACAAATTCCCAAACCTTTTGTAACAATACGGCTGAATCCGCATCTTTAAAGGCAGGATCTGTATCGGGAAAATGTTTTCCAATATCTCCTGCTGCAATTGCTCCTAGACATGCGTCAGCAATCGTATGTAACAATACATCTGCATCCGAGTGACCGATTAATCCTTTTTCATGAGGAATTGTAATTCCACCGATAATTAACGGTCTACCTTCCGCAAATTCATGTACATCAAAACCTTGTCCAATTCGAAACATTCTTTACATCCTCCTCAATCTAAACTACTTTATGAATTCTATATTATATTGCTATCTCTATAAAGAAAAGCCCGGCAACTGCCGAGCTTTTCTTTACTATAATACCATCACTTCTATTTCTTCTGAACATGAAGGAAACTTTCAGCAATTAGTAAATCCTCTGGAGTCGTCACTTTAATATTATAGTAACTCCCCTCTACTACGCCTACTTTCTTCCCTACACGTTCTACGAGACTTGCGTCATCTGTACCAAGAAAACAACTTTGCTTTGCACTTCTATGAGCTTCTAATAAAAGAGGAACAGAAAATCCTTGCGGTGTTTGAACCGCTTTAAGCTGAGAACGTTCTACCGTTTCAACAACAACACCCTGTTCTACTTTCTTAATGGTATCCTTCACTGGCACCGCACAAATGGAAGCACCATATTTCTCTGCTGCAGTTAATACATCTTGCATCATCTTATTCGTTACGAACGGGCGCGCACCATCGTGTACGAGAACATATTCAACACCACTCACATACTGAAGCGCATTATACACACTATCTTGTCTTTCGGCCCCGCCTTGAATAAATTGCACCTGCTTTTCAACCGGGTACTTCTGCATTAACTCCTCAAAATAAGGGCGTTCCTCTTCGTTAATTGCCATGATAATACGTTTACATGCTTTATCTTTTTCAAAAGCACGTAATGTATGCACAATGATAGGTACTCCATTTATAAGTAAGAACAACTTGTTTTTGCCAGCACCCATCCGTTTCCCTTGACCCGCTGCTGGAATAATTAACGTATACATATTAATAATCCTCTACTTATAATGCTTTTTCTAATAATTTACGTTTTGCGAAAATCATACGACCAGCCGATGTTTGCAACACACTTGTAACTAGTACATTAAGTTGCGAACCGACATATTCTCTACCGTCTTCTACTACAATCATCGTGCCATCATCTAAATATGCCACACCTTGATTTTGTTCTTTACCATCTTTCACAACATAAACACTTAATTCTTCGCCAGGGAGTACGACTGGTTTAATTGCATTTGCTAAATCGTTAATGTTTAATACTGTTACTCCTTGTAATTCAGAAACTTTGTTTAAGTTGAAATCATTTGTTACAACAGTTCCACCAGTGATTTTAGCTAACTTTACAAGCTTGCTATCCACCTCTTGGATATCCTCAAAATCGCCTTCATAAATTTCCACCGGAATTGGTAGCTCTTTTTGAATACGATTTAAAATGTCTAATCCTCTGCGACCACGATTACGCTTTAAAGCATCAGAAGAATCGGCAATATGCTGAAGCTCTTCTAATACGAATTGTGGAATCACAATTGTTCCTTCTAAAAACTTCGTTTGGCAAATATCCGCAATACGTCCATCAATAATTACACTTGTATCGAGAATTTTCCAATGAGTTGTAGATTTTTCTACCTCTACCTCTTCGTTCTCGCTATTGTTTTTCTTCTTACCTCCACGCTGGGGTAATGTAAATAATCCTAGCAATTCATTTCTCTTTTTAAATCCTACTTGGAATCCTAAATAACCAAGTAAAAGAGTAAAGAACACTTGTAATACTGTACTAATGACTGGAATCGTGAATTCACGAATTGGTATCAAAATTAAATATGCAACAATAAGACCAGAGATCAACCCTAATGTACCAAATAAAACATCCGCTACCGGTGCCTTTACAAGGGCTTCTTCGATATGTTTAATAAGTTGAACAATATAATCCACAAGCCAAAATGTTGTTAAAAATAAAATAATTGCACCAATAATTGCACGAACGTACGATCCCTCAAGCAAAGGAACAGCACCAACGTCCAATACATTAATAACTTTTGGGATTAGAAAAATCCCTAACGCTCCCCCGATCACTAAAAAGAAGAGCTGTACGATCCTTTTTAACATCCAACCACCTCCTACTCATTATTAACCATTGTTTTGCTAATCAAAACGCCGAATGCAAAAGCGGACGTGTTTTTTTGTAAATAGTTTTATTTACCAATATACCATATCATATAACAAAAATGTTCTAGTGTCGTTATATTATGGAATCAATGTAATATTCTTAATTGTGTCTACTCATATAGAGATGCTCTTGAATTCTTTTTAGGCCCTCTCGTATTTTCTTCGCCCTAACTTCCCCAATTCCTTCCACATCATCCAATTCATTAATAGTTGCACGACAAACACCTTGCAATGTTTTAAATCGATTAATTAAATTTTCAATGATAAGTGGTGGAACACGAGAAATTTTGCTTGCGATTCGGTATCCCCTCGGTGTCACGCTTTCTTCTAAGCTCATTTGCCCTGGATAGCCGAGCAATTTAACTAAATCGCTATCCTCTAAAAGCTGTGTATTTGCAAGATCTTGTAACTTTTTCAAAATTTGATGGTGATCCTGCGTTTTTTCTTGATAATAATCCTTAATTAATAACGCTGCCTCTGCTTCTAAGTCGGCTAGTAATTCTGTAAGTTGTAAACGAATTAACCTTCCTTCCGTTCCTAACTCATGAATGTAGCTCACTATTTCATTTTTAATACGCAGTACCATTTCAACACTATGTAAAACGTGGACTACCTCGGACATTGTAACGACCTCTTCAAATTCTAGAATGCCCAAATTCGTAATCCCATCATTCCATACAGCTTTATATTTTTCTAACGTTTGAATAGCTTGGTTTGCCTTTGTTAAAATTACCCCTATATCTTTTAGTGTATAACGTAAGTTCCCTTGATATAGTGTAATTACGTTACGTCTTTGTGAAATAGCCACAACAAGGCTAGCCGTCTGCTTTGCTACACGCTCTGCCGTTCGGTGACGCATACCTGTTTCAATAGAATCAATGGATGGATCTGGAACTAATTGTGCATTTGCAATTAAAATTTTGCTCCCAGTTTCATTTAAAATAAGTGCCCCATCCATTTTTGCTAATTCATATAAACTAGCCGGTGAGAATGCACAATTAATGTGAAATCCTCCATCAACAATACTTTTAATCTGCTCATTATACCCAAGAACAATTAGCCCTCCAGTTTGCGCACGAAGTACGTTATCTATCCCTTCGCGTAGTGGTGTTCCTGGGGCAACAAGCTGTAGAATATTAATCATACTTTTGACACGTTGCTTGTTTTCCTCCATAGCCTAGCCTCCTAATGTCAAACGAAGCGCTTCTCCTAAATTAGAAACACCTACTACCTCAATCCCATCTGGAATTGTCCATCCTCCCAAATTTTTTCTAGGAATAATAGCACGTTGAAATCCTAATTTCGCTGCTTCTTGTACACGTTGTTCAATTCTTGATACTCTTCTTATTTCTCCAGTTAGGCCTACTTCTCCTATTACCGCATCGGCTGGTGCAGTAGCTTTATCTCTGAAACTTGAAGCAATACTTAAGGCGACAGCTAAATCGATTGCTGGTTCATCTAATTTCAAGCCACCCGCAACTTTTAAATATGCGTCTTGATTTTGCAACAATAAACCTGTTCTTTTTTCTAGCACTGCCATAATAAGTGAAACGCGGTTATGATCAATTCCCGTCGCCATTCTTCGAGGATTTCCAAAACTAGTAGGGGAGATTAATGCTTGTATTTCTACTAAAACCGGTCTTGTTCCTTCCATTGAAGCAACCACTGTGGATCCTGCAACTCCAACTGGACGTTCCTCAAGGAAAATTTCAGAAGGATTTAGTACTTCTGCAAGACCTAGTTCCTTCATTTCAAAGATACCCATTTCATTTGTGGAACCAAAACGGTTCTTCACAGCTCGCAAAATACGATATGTATGGTGACGATCTCCTTCAAAATAAAGAACTGCATCAACCATATGTTCTAGCATACGTGGTCCTGCAATTGCCCCTTCTTTTGTCACATGTCCGACGATAAAAATAGGAATCCCTTTCGTCTTTGCAAGTTTCATTAATTCCGCTGTACATTCACGTACTTGCGTTACACTCCCTGGGGCTGACGTCACTTCAGGTAAATGTATCGTCTGAATGGAGTCAATAACAACAAAAGCTGGATTCATCTCTTCAATGTGCGCTGCAATTCTCTGTAAATCAGTCTCTGCTACAACAAATAGATTACTACCCTTTACATGCAAACGATCTGCACGCAGTTTGATCTGCTTTGCTGACTCCTCACCTGATATGTATAGTACATCATATGAAGAATCTGCTAATTGCGATGAAATTTGTAATAACAATGTTGATTTCCCAATCCCAGGGTCTCCACCAATAAGTACTAAAGATCCATCTACAATCCCGCCACCAAGTACACGGTTAAACTCTTGAAATTTCGTTTCAATACGCGCCTCAGACTTTGTTTCTACCTCTGTTAAGCGTCTTGGTTTTGTTACTTCTGATTGAATTGCATTGGCATAATTAAGGCGTCTTGATGATACAACTGGTTCCATCTCTTCAACAAGCGTATTCCATTGACCACATCCAGGACATTTCCCCATATATTTTGGCGACTGATAACCACATTCTTGACATGTAAATTTTGTTTTCTTTTTAGCCATATCTTTTATAGTTCACTTCACTTTCATCTACAAACGTTTATCCTTCTCGTACAAGAAAGAGGGCTATCGCGTAGCCCTCTTTGTTTGTCTATACTTATTTTACCTTTTCCGCACTATGAATGACAAATGATTCTCCTTCTATATCAAAGATAACTTTTTGTCCTTTCTCAATAGCACCTTTTAACAGTTCTTCTGATAGTCTATCTTCTACATGTTTTTGAATTGCTCTACGAAGCGGACGAGCACCGTACTCTCGATCAAATCCTTTATCAGCAATTGCTGAAATTGCTCCTTCTGTTAAGTGCAATTCAATCTCTTGTTCTTTTAAGCGTTTCACTAACTGATTCACCATAAGAGTTACAATTTCTTGAATATGTTTTTTCTCAAGCATATGGAACACGATAATTTCATCAATACGGTTTAAGAATTCTGGACGAAATGCTTTTTTCAATTCATCCATTACTTTACCTTTCATATCTGAATAATCGCGGCTCTCATCTTGTACGTTAAATCCAAGATGTTTATTACGTTTTAATGCGTCTGCACCAACATTAGACGTCATAATAACAATTGTATTACGGAAATCAACTGTACGTCCTTTAGAATCTGTTAAACGGCCATCTTCTAATACTTGTAGTAAAATATTAAACACATCAGGATGAGCTTTCTCTACTTCATCTAATAAGACAACTGAATATGGCTTACGACGAACTTTCTCTGTTAATTGTCCACCTTCTTCATATCCAACATATCCTGGAGGAGATCCAACTAAACGAGAAGTAGAATGCTTTTCCATGTACTCAGACATATCGATGCGGATCATTGCATCCTCATCACCGAACATAGATTCTGCTAATGCCCTTGCTAGTTCTGTTTTACCTACACCAGTAGGTCCTAGGAAAATAAATGAGCCAATTGGACGTTTCGGATCTTTTAATCCCGCTCTCGCACGACGAACAGCTTTTGCCACAGCTACAACTGCTTCATCCTGCCCAATTAAACGATCATGTAAAATTGATTCCAAGTTTAATAATTTATCTGTCTCTGTTTGTGCAAGTTTAGAAACTGGAATACGTGTCCATGTGGAAACGACATTTGCAATATCTTCTACTGTTACTTCTGAGTTTTCTTGTCCTTGTTTCTCTTTCCACTGACGCTTTGTATCTTCTAACTTTTCACGTAAACGTTGTTCCATATCACGTAAGGAAGCAGCTTTTTCAAATTCTTGGCTTTGTACAGCTGCATCTTTTTCTTTTCTAATTTCCTCAAGCTTCACTTCAAGCTCTTTTAAGTTTGGCGGTGTTGTATAAGAACGTAAGCGCACTTTTGATGCAGCCTCATCAATTAAATCGATTGCTTTATCAGGTAAAAAACGGTCTGTAATGTAACGATCTGAAAGTTTTACAGCCGCATCGATTGCATCATCTGTAATAGATACGCGGTGATGCGCCTCATAACGATCACGTAAACCTTTTAAAATTTGAACTGATTCTTCTAAGTTTGGTTCATCAACATGAATTGGTTGGAAACGTCTTTCTAATGCCGCATCCTTTTCAATATATTTACGATATTCGTCTAAAGTTGTTGCACCAATACATTGTAATTCACCACGTGCTAAAGATGGTTTTAAAATATTCGATGCATCAATTGCACCTTCCGCCCCTCCTGCACCAATTAACGTATGAAGCTCATCAATAAATAGAATGATGTTACCAGCTTGGCGAATCTCATCCATCACTTTCTTTAAACGATCCTCAAATTCACCACGATATTTTGTTCCAGCAACAACTGTACCCATATCTAATGTCATAACACGCTTATCTCTTAAAGTTTCAGGAACTTCATTATTTACAATTTGCTGTGCTAATCCTTCCGCAATTGCTGTCTTACCTACACCAGGTTCTCCAATTAATACTGGATTGTTTTTTGTTCTACGGCTTAACACTTCAATTACACGTTGAATTTCTTTACTACGTCCAATAACAGGATCTAAACGATTTTCACGTGCAACAACTGTTAAATCACGTGCTAGACTGTCAAGTGTAGGTGTATTCGCATTTGTTGATGAACCACCCTGGTGACCTGAACTAGCTTCATTACTTCCAAGGAGTTGTAACACTTGTTGTCTTGCTTTATTTAGGCTTACACCTAAATTATTTAAAACGCGTGCTGCTACACCTTCACCTTCACGGATTAAACCAAGTAAAATATGTTCTGTTCCAACGTAGGAATGGCCTAGCTTACGAGCTTCGTCCATAGACAACTCAATAACTTTTTTAGCACGAGGTGTGTAATGTACTGTTTGAGAAGCTTCTGTTCCACGTCCAATTAATGCTTCTACCTCTTTTTGAACTTTCTCTGGACTTAATCCAAGAGCAATTAACGCTTTTGCTGCAATTCCTTCACCTTCGCGTACAAGCCCAAGTAAAATATGTTCTGTTCCAATATTATTATGCCCAATGCGAATTGCTTCCTCTTGAGATAAAGCTAATACTTTCTGTGCTCGTTCTGTAAATCTTCCAAACATCATAGAAATCGCCTCCTACTTGCGCTTAATTTTGTTCAATTCGTAATCGCTCACGGATTAAGGTTGCTCTTCGATAATCTCTTTCTTCTGGTCCTAAAGGTCCTCCTGCATATTGTTGCAAAATGCCTGGCTGAGTAAGAACCATTAACTCAGTTAAAATATTTCTCGATATACCTTGTATATATCCTAAGTCAATACCAAGCCGTACATCTGATAAGCAAGTGGCTGCTTCTGCAGATTGAATTAAACGACTGTTAGCTAGTATTCCGTAAGAACGATATACTTTATCTTCAAGCTCAATGCTTGAATTTTGTACAATTAATTCTCTAGCCGTTTTTTCTTGATGGATGATTTGTTGAATGACACTCTTTAAATCTGCAATAATATCTTCTTCTGATTTCCCTAGTGTCATTTGATTTGACACTTGAAATATATTACCTAACGCTTCGCTACCTTCACCGTATATTCCTCTTACTACTAACCCTAATTTTTGAATTACTTGTATAATACGGTTAATTCTTTTCGTTAAAACCAGTCCCGGCAAATGAATCATTACCGAAGCCCTTAATCCTGTACCGACGTTAGTGGGGCAACTCGTAATATATCCAAGCGATTCATCAAAAGCATATTCAACCTGCTCCTCGATCCAATTATCTATTTGATTGGCACTTTGAAGCGCCTCTGATAACTGTAAACCTGAAAATAGGCACTGAATCCTAACATGATCCTCTTCATTAAGCATGATACTTATATGTTCACTTTCTGATAGTAGGCATGCTCCGTATTCTGTTCCTGCAAGATTTGGACTAATTAAATGCTTCTCAACTAAAACTCTCCTTTGAAGAGGATTTAATTCATTCATTTTTAATAGTTCAAACTCCCCAAAAGGTTCTACAGGTTTTTTTATAAACTTCTTCTTAAATAACTCATGAATCTGCTTAGCTTCTTCCTCGTTTTGCATAGTAGAGAATTGATATTTTTTAAAATTACGAGCCAAACGAATTCGACTACTTAAAACAATATCAGAATCAGGGCCATCTCCCTTCATCCATGGACTAATCGCTTCATTCATGATTCTGTCCAGTGACATAGAACTATTCCCCCTCTCTATGCTCACTAAGCTGATTTACAAGACCTCGAATTTTATCTCGTACTTCAGCCGCTTTCTCAAATTCCTCTTTCTGTACATATTGTTTCAGATTGAGTTTTAGTTCATCTAATTCTTTCTTTAAGTAGATATTTCCTTCTATACGTTCAGGAATTTTTCCACAATGATCCGTATGCCCACCGTGAAGACGTTTTAACAACGGTTTTAAATGCCCCTTAAATGTATCGTAACAAGAAGCACATCCAAAGCGTCCCACTTTTGTAAATTGTTCATATGTCATCTTACAATTCGGACATCTTGATATATTTGTATTTGAAAATGCATCTTGCCCTTCTTCAAACATTGCCGGTTCACTATGCAATAATCCGGCTAATAGGTCATGGAATGAAAAATTAGACTGCGGTGATTGAAAGAAAGACGTATAGCCACTTTGTTCTGCACATTGCTCGCAAAGATGAACTTCCGCCTTTTTTCCGTTGATTACTTTTGTATAATGTAAAGTTGCTGGTCTTATATTACAGTTTTGACAAGTCATCGCTATCCCCCACCTTTACAACAGGAACGATCTATCTCATGATACTTTTCATACATTACTAGATTGTTCTCTTTCCTTAATCCATTTAGTAAAAGCACATGTCATCTTTCAAAATCCCTACAATATTAAACTGCATTATCTTAGCTATCATTCTTAACAAAAGTTATATTTATTTATATTTCAGTGTTCTTAACATTGCGCATAATATTCGAGCCCTAAGTTCATCTCGAGAAGGAACATCCATTAATAATACAGAACGATCTAGTACGCTTAACATAAGTTTAGCTTCACGATTTGTTATAATTCCTTCTTCTATTAAACGTATAATCATACTTTCAGCATTTCCTTGTGCAACGCTATGATCAATCATATGAAGCATTTGATCAATAATGTCTATATCATCATGCAGTTTGACTTTTATAATGCGAATGTAACCTCCTCCACCTCGTTTACTTTCTACTACAAATCCTCTTTCTAACGTAAAACGGGTATTGATTACATAGTTGATTTGAGACGGCACACAATCGAATCGATCAGCGACCTCATTCCTCTTGATTTCAATCGCATTATTATTGCTTAAGTCAATAACTTGCTTTAGATATTTCTCAATGATATCAGATATATTTCTCATTTATCCGCCACCTTTATTGACTTTGACTATCTTTGACTTTAATTATATACGTATTAAAAAAATTTGCAACTCTTTTGCTTATTCACTATCCTAGCCACATTTCCCTGTCTTTAATCAAAAGGACGATTCTTTAAGTAAAGATTTTTTAAATTACTATGAATTGTAAAAAGAAACACGAAAAAACACAAGTCAAAAGACTTGTGTTTTTATTTTGCTTGGCGACGTCCTACTCTCACAGGGACAAGGTCCCAACTACCATCGGCGCTAGAGAGCTTAACTTCCGTGTTCGGTATGGGAACGGGTGTGACCTCTCTGCCATCATCACCAAACTATGAAGGTATATTCCTTCAAAACTAGATAACATTTGCTTCATATTATATGGTTAAGTCCTCGATCTATTAGTATTCGTCAGCTCCACATG